>JASGCF010000098.1:6467-9991 GCA_030054275.1 Limnohabitans sp.
GAGTTCGCAGATGCGATGCGCGCGCGCGGATTGCAGGCTGGCTTCTACTACTCATTGCTCGATTGGCAGCATCCAGATGCGTACGAAATGGCACTGCCTGCGTACCCAAAGGATGGTCATGCGCGCGATCACCAGCGCTACAAGGCGTATATGCGCGGACATGTGCGCGAACTGTTGTCCAACTATGGTCCGCTGTCAACGATCTGGTTCGACTACTCGGATCAATCTCGACAGGGCGACGCGTGGGGTGCTGCGCAACTCTTGTCCGACATGCGCGACGCACAGCCTTCCATTCTTGTGAACAATCGGCTGTTCTTTGGCCTTGAGAACAAGAACGGGGACTACGGAACCCCAGAGAAGTATGTGCCGCCGACGGGTTTGCCAGGAATGGATTGGGAAGTGAATCACACGCTGAACGAGTCGTACGGCTACAGCGCGCACGACATGCATTGGAAAGATGTTCCGACGGTGGTTCGACTGCTTGCAGACATTGTGTCGAAGGGCGGAAATCTCCTACTCAACATTGGCCCCGATGCGAAGGGCCGAGTGCCAGAGCAAGCGGCGGCCACCTTGCGTGGTGTCGGCGCGTGGATGAAAGTGCACGGCGAGGCGATCTACGGGACTACGGCCAGTCCGTTTCAGCGGCTCGCGTGGGGACGCGCGACCCGCAAGGGAAACACGCTCTACCTCTTCGTCTTTGATTGGCCTTCGGATGGCATGTTGCATGTTCCGATCACGAACGCAGCAACACGCGCCACACTGCTTGGTGCATCGCAAGAATTGACGATGGCGAGGTTCGTCGATCTCGACGAACTCGTGATCACCTTACCGAAGTCGACAGTCGGCGAGACTTTGCCTGTGGTGCGTCTTGAACTATCTGACGCGCCGAAGGTTGCCGAGTTTGCCGTGCGCCCCGATACAGATGGCGTCATTCGCTTGAAGCCGCACGATGCAGAACTTCACAATGAAGGGGATGGTGAAGGGCTTCGCGTCGAGCAAGTCGGCGCAATTGAAGATGTGCAATACAACATTGGGTATTGGCTCGATCGGGTGGACTTCCCTTCGTGGAAGGTACGGATTCCATCGACGACGACCGCAAATTCCGGCAAGGACGCGGTGCGGTACGAGGCGTACATCACCATGGCGTGTGCCGATGAAAGCGCTGGTAGCGCGTACAGTTTGGTTCTCGATGGTGTGAAAGTCGATGGCGTGACGCGAGGTACGGGCGGTTGGCAGAAGTACCAGGATGTATTCCTTGGCCCTGTCACATGGACGCCCGGAGCGCACAGCGTCGCTGTGAAAGCGATCACAAAGCCTAGCGAAGCGGTCATGAACATCCGCGAGATTCGGCTTGTTCCCGTGGCGAAATGACTCGATTTTCCGCAGGTCTATCGATCCGGCGGCTCGTGCGCAAGTTGTGATTCTGCACCGCCGCGCGCTACGAAACCGCTGACCACTTTCGCGTGCGCTTGAATGAGCCTTGCGACATACGCGTCGTCGCTTGTTTCGCGGACTTTCACGCCCTTCGGTGTATTTTCGTACTCGAAGCGAATCTTGTCGGCGTTGGCGAAGATCTCACGAAACATCGGGTCCCAGACGCGGATCGCGCGGCCATGCTCGACGCGCACTTTCATCGCGGCAACATGATCTTGGATGAGTGCCGCGACTTCCGTGTTGTCTGATTCCGTCGTCGATTCGATACCGTTTGGAATCTCGCGGAAATCTCGGCGGATCAGTTCGTGATTCCCAAGCAATGTTTGAAAGACATCGCGGTCATACGCAACTGTGCCAGGCTCTGCGGCTGAGACGCGAGCACCTGCTGGAGCGGGTGGTGTGTTGGTGCACGCAGCGAGGACGAATGCGAGAGAACCCAGCGAGATGGCGAAGGACTTCATGAGTTGTTTCCAGTAGATCGGATGCGCGCGACGACGAAGGTGCCCGAAAAAGCCACGATCGTGGCTTGGCCTTCAAGGAGAACCGTGGAGCCCTCCGAGAGATGCAGGGATTCATGCTTTCTTTCGGCTGGAAGAAAACAAGTTCCCTGTGCTGCGTAGACAAGGGTGAGATCGGCGTCCGTCGTCACTGAGCACTCAGATGCGTTGCGCAGGACTTCCAGTGATCCGCGCCAACGCCGTCGATCGAGCATGAGGTTGGCATCGCGAACGCCGTGGCCGATCGGTTCACCAATGAAGACATCTTCGCCAGCGAAGGCGAAGGCTGTTCCTTCACGCGGAATCGCGATCGGTTGTTGTGCGGCTTCTGTTGTGTCTGCTTCACCGCGGTAGAGCTTCATGCCAAGCCCGTCGAGGACCGCAAGATGTCGATCAATGCCGGGAAACTCCGAAAACGGTGCGCGCGACGGAACATCTGCAAGGGAGAGCCGCCACGACCACGGACCGCCGGGCTCCGCTGCGTCGGTCGCGATCTCAAGCGTTGTTCCACGGCCGTTTTTCCACGGCACGCGACGGTAGGTGGAAGAGTGCAAAAACTTCGCGGACATACTCTTGATCAAGATTATACAAATGTTATACTCAAGAAATGAGCGCTCTCAAAGTCACTGCCATCGGAAATTCCCTCGGAATCATCATCCCAAAAGAGATTGCGGTTCGGCTTCGTCTTGCGAAAGGGGATGCGCTCCATGTCGTCGAGACCCCGCGCGGAATTGAGTTGTCGCCGTACGACCCGAAACTTGAGGCGGAGCTCAAGGCTGGGCGCTCAGTCATGAAGCGCTACCGAAGCACTCTTCGAAAGCTGGCCAAGTGATGACTCGTCCCAAGCGCGAGGCAGACCGGAAGGGAACCTCCGGAAAGGCCACATCCCCGAAGGCAATTCCCACAAAAACAGGGGGAGGCAAGCGCTCCGCGCCAGCGCAGCGAATCTCCTCGCCTGCGCAGCGAGCCTCCTCGCCTGCGACGGTCAGCGTGTTGCATTTGTCTCGAGCGGCGATCGAAGCGCTCCATCACGAGTCGCTCGCGGAGCATGGGGGGCTTGACGGATTGCGGGACGAGGGCCTTCTTGAGTCGGCGCTCGGTCGATGCATCAACAAGGCGATGTATGAGCCTGACTCCTCGCTTGCGGAGCTCGCCGCAGCACTCGCATTCGGGCTTGCGAAGAACCATGCGTTCAACGATGGAAACAAGCGAATCGCCCTGATCGCGTCGTTCACCTTTCTCGAGTTGAACGGTGTTCGGGTTACGGCAACCGAGGCCGAGGCCTACGAGGCGGTGTACGGTCTCGCTGCCGGTCAGCTTTCCGAAAGCGATATGGCCGCTTGGTTCGCGGCGCACTCGAAGTCGCGTCGCGTCCGTTGACTCGTGATGTCTCCGCCCCTCTCCACCCTCGCGAATGTCGGCAAGGCGACCCTCGGTGATTTCGCGCTGCTCGGGATCCGCACGCGCGCGCAACTTGCGAGACGCAATGCGTACCGGCTGTATGAACGCCTGTGTGATCTGACGGCGCAACGCCACGATCCGTGCGTCATCGATGTGTTCCTCGCCACGATCTCCGAGTGCCGCGGCAATCCG
>JASGCF010000466.1 GCA_030054275.1 Limnohabitans sp.
GTTTCCGCTTCCTCGTGACGACCGTCGAGTGCAAGTGTTCGGATCATCATCGAAACCGCTGTTTCACACTTCGGATCGAGTCGAAGCGTTGCTTCGAATGCGGTCGCCGCTTCTGCGTTTCGCCCGAGTTTCGCGAGGATCAAGCCTTCCGCAAGTCGAGGATCGCGTGCGGTGGGTAGCAGCGCGGCCGACTGACGATACAACTGCAACGCTTCGTCGTGACGCTGTACAGCTTCGAGCGTCCAGCCGAGATTCAGCATCCAATCACCGCGACTCGGGTCGCTTGCGACGGCTGCGCGGAGTTCGCGCTCTGCATCCGCGAGGCGTCCTTGGCGCAGCATTTCGCGCGCTCTGTTCGCGTGATGTTCACCCTTGCGTGCGTCAGCCATACCGTGGTGTGAAGATACGCCGAGAGTCGGCGGTTGACGAGGGGAATCGGCGGAATCGTGCGTACGACGCGACTTTCGCGTTCGTTATAGTTCCCGACTTCATTTGCACAGCGCCCCGCATGATTGGGGAGACTCAGAAAGGTAATCTCATGGCCACAGCATCCGTCGCGAAGTCGAGCAAGGGTTCCCGAGGCAAGACGCAGTCGAAGAAGCAGGGCGGGCAAAGCGCTTCCATCGCTTCCGACCATGGGAACACAGAATTGCGCCGCGAGACCGATTCCATGGGCGAAATGTTCGTGCCCGCTGACGCGCTGTACGGCGCGACCACACAGCGCGCTGTGCTCAACTTTCCTGTGTCATTCCGGCCGGTGCCGCAAGCGCAGATCGAAGCGCACATCCTTCTGAAGAAGTGCTGCGCAGAGGCGAACGCGGAGTTGGGCGAACTTGCGAAAGACAAGGCCGCTGCGATCGTGGCCGCGTGTGATCAGTTGCTTGCGGAGTTCGCGCAGCCGGCGCCATTCGGCTTGCCGCACCCTCGCATGCGCCACTTCCCGATCGATGTGTTTCAGACGGGTTCTGGCACCTCGACCAACATGAATGTGAATGAGGTGATCGCCAATGTCGCCAGTCAGCGCGCAGGCAAGGCGATCGGCTCGAAGGACCCGGTGCATCCAAACGATCATGTCAACTACGGGCAGAGTTCGAACGACACCTATCCGTCGAGCATGCAGATTGCGGGCGCGCTGCGCATCACGCGCGATTTGGTGCCGGCGCTTGAGCGTTTGGCGAAAGCGCTTGAGAAGAAGGCCAAGGAGTGGGACAAGGTTGTGAAGATTGGTCGCACGCACTTGATGGATGCGACGCCGATTCGTCTCGGTCAGGAGTTCAGCGGTTACGCGGCGGCTGTGCGATTTGCGGTCACTCGCGCGAAGGCCGCGAGCACTGCGCTTGCGTCGAACATGCCGATCGGTGGTACTGCTGTCGGCACCGGCATCAACGCGCATCTCAAGTTCGGCCGTACGGTGTGCGCGAAACTCACGAAGGCGACCGGTGTGAAGTTTGTTGAGGCAGCGAATCACTTCGAAGCACAATCAACGCGTGATTGCGTGGTCGAGGCGCATGCGCATCTCAAGACAATCGCGGTCAGTCTGACGAAGATCGCCAACGACATTCGGTGGCTCGGGTCCGGCCCGCGCTGCGGTTTGTTTGAGTTGTCGCTGCCTGCGACGCAGCCGGGCTCATCGATCATGCCAGGCAAGGTCAACCCCGTCATCTGCGAAAGTGTGATGATGGTGGCGTGCCAAGTTGTTGGGAATGACGCCGCGATCACGATGGGCGGACTTGGTGGAATTGGATCGCTGCTTGAGTTGAATGTGGCGATGCCTGTGATGGCAGAGCGGTTGTGCGAGTCGATCGCGCTCCTTGCCAATGCGAGCACGATGTTCTGCGAGAAGTGCCTCGACGGCCTTGCGCTGAACGAGGCTGAAGCGACCGGAACCGTTGAGAAGAGTCTGATGATGTGCACATCGCTTGCACCTGTCATCGGTTACGACAACGCGGCGAAGGTCGCGAAGGAAGCGTTCAAGACCGGCGAAACCGTGCGCGAGTATGTACTGCGCAATCAGTTGGTTGAGCCGAAGCAGTTGTCGAAGTTGCTTGACGCGACTTCGATGACGAAGCCCGGCGGCAAGGGGCCGGGCGGCGGGTGACGTGCACTGCACATCGCTTTTGAGTCGCGGTGGCCGCTGCGGCGGCGACCTTTGGCGTGCTCGACCCTATCTCGGCCCG
>JASGCF010000467.1 GCA_030054275.1 Limnohabitans sp.
CTTCGACGGTCACACGAATCGGCGTGAAGGATGCGTTGGCGCTCGTGCCGGGGCTCGTGCTCGTATTGGTGCTGGTGTCGGCGTTGGCGTTGGTCGCGTCCTCACCCGCACTGTCGCTTTCACCCATCGACGATGTGAAACTCTCGGCTGCCGTAATCATGCCCGCGCCCAAGAGTTTCTGCGTCGGCGACATGCCGCGCGCGCTCGCGATTGATGTGCGCGCCGCCGAGAACGCCCGCTTCATCTCGTCACCATTCGCGAAGAGTTTCGGAAACTGCCGGAACGCGAGTTCGTTCAATTTGCCTTGAATCAAGCCTGCTTCAGCGCGGCGCGACGGATCGACCACCGCATCGATGGCGATTCCTTGCCCAGAGAACAACCCTTCAAGTCCACCGTCGAGTGACTTTGGCAAGATCACCGCAGCGGTCACTTTGCCCGCGCGCACAGCGTCGGCAGCCGACTCGCGCGTTGGATACGACGCCGTTTCAAACGACGCGTCAGTCGCCAAATCATCGGCAAGCCCGCGCGCGAGTGCGGAGTCGCTCTCGCGTACCACGGCGAGGTCGATCTTTCCGCCTCCGCCGCCGCCACCACCAAAGACGAATCCAAAGAGCACCGCGATCACCACCGGAAAAACGAAGGTGAAGAACACATCGCCTTTGTCGCGGAAGAGAAGACGCAAATCTTTGCGTGCGATGGCTGCGATCGCTCTCATTCGCGCAGGCTCCTTCCGGTGAGCGAGAGAAACACCGTTTCAAGATCGGGGCGTTCGATGCGCAGGCCCGTCACTTCGCCGCAGTCGTTCGCGTTGCCCGCACGCGCAAACTGCCGCGCAACTTCAGCAACCGGATCTGCGGTAAGGATCCGTTCTTCGGCACCATTACGCTCGACCGTCACAGCCGATTGCCCGCCGTGACGCGCAATGAGTTCGCCCACCGTGCCAACATCAAGCATGCGGCCGTGATCGACGATGCCCACGCGATCGCAGATTTTCGCTGCTTCTTCCATGTAATGCGTCGTGTAGAGAATCGTCTTGCCCTCGCTCGCAAGTCGACGCACGAGTTCGAGAATGCGATTGCGCGATTGTGGATCGACGCCCGCAGTGGGCTCATCAAGCAGCACAAGTTTCGGATCGTGCACCAGTGCGGCGGCGAGATTCAGTCGTCGCTTCATACCGCCGGAAAATGTCGTAACGCGATCGTTCGCGCGTGTGTCGAGTTCGACCAACGCGAGCAACTCGTCGACGCGCGCGCGCGCATTCGCAACGCCGTAAAGATCGGCGAAAAACCGCAAATTCTCGCGCGCCGTGAGTTCTGCGTAGAGCGTGATTTCCTGCGGCGCGAGCCCGAGATGCATGCGCACCTTTGGGTCGGCGGGCGAACCGAGGCCAAGCAAGTCCACTGTGCCCGCGTCTGGCTTGAGCAAGCCCGTCGCGATGGAGATGGTCGTCGACTTGCCCGCGCCGTTTGGTCCAAGCAGGCCGAAGACTTCGCCGGTGTGGACTTCCAACGAAAGACCGGCAACCGCAGTGGTTGAGCCGAAGTTTCGATGAATGTCGCGAAGCGAAAGCATGGGCGAGAAGGGTAGCAACCCTTCTGAGACTAGCCGATGCCAATCCAACCCGAGAGCGCGTAGGCAAGGCCGAGGAAGACCAAGAAACTCATGGAGTCTGTGACCATCGTGAGGAAGATGGTGGACGCTGTGGCGGGATCTGCACCAACGCGACGCACGACCAACGGCAAACTTGATCCAACCAGCGTGCCCACAGAAAGTGCGGCCGTCATGGCAATTCCGACCACGATTCCAAGGCGCCACAAATTGCTGTCGGGATTCGCAAACCACTCGATCGTTCCCACAACAAGACCCACGAGAACGCCGCAAATCGTGCCGTTCACAAGACCGACCATGGCCTCGCGCCGCACAAGCCCAAGTGCAGCGCCCTCGCGCACTTCATCAAGCACAATGCCGCGCAGCGTGACGGCGAGTGACTGCTGTCCGGCATTTCCAGCCTGATTGGCAATCACAGGCATGATCACAGCCAAGAGGGCGATCGAACCAATCAGATCATCGAATTGAAGCACCACAATTGCTGCAAGCGAACTGGTAAACAAGTTCACGAAGAACCACGGCAGACGCCCACGCAACTTCTCTGCGACGCTCGAAAACACCGCTTCTTC
>JASGCF010000099.1 GCA_030054275.1 Limnohabitans sp.
GCTGCAATCAACGCCATGACAGCGCTTGGAAATCGGTACATCCAAATGGCGTCGTGTGAGATATCGCCTCCGCTACAGACGAGCGCGGTTGGCGCTTGAAGCCAATAAATCAGTGGCGGCTTCTTAAGGCGAATCTCATCGCCAACGCGAGGCACAACCCAATCAGCGAGTGTGTGGCCTTCGGCCATTTGTCGCGACGCTTGCGCGAATCGTGGCTCATCCCGATCTGTCACGGGCACTGCCGAAATCCCAAGAAGAAACGCCAATGCGGCCAATGCGACTACGACCATCGCGGACAAGAGCCACGAATCCTGCCGCCGAAATCCGCTCTGTGTCGTGCATCGACCAAGCAAACGAAGCATTCCGCGATGGTACCTTTCTGTCCCATGTTTGACGCGATTGATGCCTTCCTTGCCATCCCGACGCCACTCATCGTGATTTTCGTGCTGCTCTTTTGGGGGCTTATTGCCTATGTGGTTCACACATTGGTGGTGCCGACGCTCTGTGGGAAAGAGGGTGGGAAACTTGGAAAGTTTGAAGCAGAGGTGACCTCGCAAATCGCGCTCGCGTTTGGTCTGCTGATCTCGTTTAACGCGGTGTGGCTCTGGGATCGATCTGAGCGCGTACGGGGCGCGATCTACGACGAAGCAGCGGCGCTTTCGCGCATCGTTGATGACGCGGAAGATCTCGCAGCCGACGGGACGCCCGAACTTGTCGTTCGACGCGACGCAATCTGCCACGCAGTAAAAACCTACGCAGAGTTTCTCATTGAGAAAGAATGGCCGACGCTTCGCGAAGGGACGACAGATCGTGCGCGTCCAGCTGCGTTGTCTGCGCTGCGAGCAACGCTACGAGTTTCAGGTGATGAGACCATGCGTGGTGCGCTGGTCCAAGCCGAGTCTGCACGAGATCTTCGCATTCGCGATGGATTGCAGCACATGCAGCCACCGCGATGGGGGGTTGTATTTCTTCTTGCAGTGTTGCTTTTGATTTCGATTGGCGCGCTTCACGGTGAGGCGCCGCGTGGCCGCAAACTTGCGCTCACGCTGGTGACGCTTGCCGTTGCGTTCTGTTTCGCTGTGCTGTTCGTCAGTGCGCGTCCCTTTGTTGGAACCTACGCCATGCAGCCGGATGAACTACGCAATGTGGTATTCCGCGCTGCTTCAGAGCACTAGGAGATGTCCTCAACTTTCCGAATGAAAACGCCCAGCGCTGAGCGCATGGGCGTGGGATTTGCCTGCGAGTGACGCTCTCCATCACACAAGTCACGATGAAGTTTTTGCAGCAGTCACTTCGTCGGGTGCGACAAGTTTGGTGAATGTGAAACTCTTGCCTTGGTAATCGACGCGCACGCTGTCGCCATCACCGATTTCACTCGCGAGGATCTTGCCTGCAAGCGCATTCTCAATGCGATGTTGAATGACGCGCTTCAGTGGTCGCGCGCCAAATTGCGGGTCGTAGCCTTCGCTCGCGAGCGCGGCCGTCGCAGCCGCCGTGACGCCAAGCGTGATACCGCGAGCCGCCAAACGCCTGCGAAGATTCCCGAGTTGAATCTCGACGATGCCACCAAGTTGCTCGCGACCGAGCGCGCGGAAAATCACCGTTTCATCGATGCGATTGATGAGTTCTGGGCGCATGTGCTTTTTCAGCATGCCCTTCACATGTGCTTCGATGACACCTTCATCTTCGTGTCGATCGGTCATCTCCAAAATGGCATGTGATCCAATGTTCGAAGTCATCACGACGATTGTGTTTGCGAAATCGACGGTGCGACCTTGTCCATCGGTGAGTCGGCCGTCATCGAGTACCTGAAGAAGCACATTCGAAACATCGGGGTGCGCCTTCTCCATCTCGTCGAACAGCACGACGCAGTAGGGGCGTCGGCGCACGGCCTCCGTGAGTTGCCCGCCTTCGTCGTGACCGACATAACCAGGCGGCGAACCAATGAGTCGCGAAACCGCGTGCTGCTCCATGTATTCGCTCATGTCGATGCGCACGATTGCTTCTTCGGTATCGAAGAGATAGCCAGCGAGCGCCTTGCAGAGTTCGGTCTTTCCGACGCCTGTGGGGCCGAGGAAAAGAAATGACCCAATCGGTCGATGCGCCTCGCCAAGACCTGCGCGACTGCGCCGCACGGCTTCACTCACGGCAGTGACCGCTTCTCGTTGACCGACGACGCGCTTTGCAAGTTCGTCTTCCATGTGGAGCAACTTCTCGCGCTCACTCTCGATGAGTTTCGACACGGGAATGCCAGTCCACTTTGCAACGACTTCTGCGATCTGCTCGCTGTCGACCTCTTCTTTCACCATCGCGGTGCCGTCGGCCTGACGCTTGCGGAAACTCTCCTCTGCCGCACGCAAACGCTGCTCAAGATCGCGCAAGTCGCCGTATTGAATGCGCGACGCAACCTCGAAATCGCCGCGGCGTTTCGCTTGCTCGAGTTCGATGTTTTTCCGCTCGATCTCCGCCTGCACACTCTTGACGGCTTCAAGCTCTGACTTTTCAAGCTGCCAGCGCGCGGTCATCGCGCGATCTTTCTCATTGAGATCAGCCAAGTCTTCCTCAATGGCGCCAAGTCGCTTCTTGCTTTCTGCGTCCTTCTCGAGTTTGAGTGCTTCGCGCTCAATCTCAAGTTGCATCACGCGGCGCTTGACTTCATCAAGCTCCGCGGGCATCGAGTCGTTCTCAATGCGCAGTTTCGATGCAGCTTCATCGAGCAGATCGATCGCCTTGTCGGGTAAGAAACGATCAGCGATATAGCGTTGCGAAAGCGTCGCGGCCGACACAAGCGCGCCGTCTTGAATGCGCACGCCGTGGTGCGTTTCGTAGCGCTCTTTCAAACCGCGCAAAATGGCGATGGTGTCCTCGAGGCTTGGTTCGCCGACAAAAACCGGCTGAAATCTCCGCTCAAACGCGGGGTCTTTCTCCACATGCTTGCGATATTCATCGAGCGTCGTGGCACCGATACAGCGAAGTTCGCCGCGCGCGAGTGCTGGCTTCAAGAGTTGACCTGCACCGACAGCGCCTTCACTTTGTCCGGCTCCGACGATCGTGTGCAACTCATCGATGAAGAGAATGATGCGGCCCTCACTCGAAGCGACTTCACGCAACACGGCCTTTAGCCGCTCTTCGAATTCGCCTCGGTATTTCGCGCCGGCAAGAAGTTGACCGACATCAAGCGCGACAATGCGAGCATCGCGCATGGATTCAGGGCAGTCGCCGTTCACGATGCGAATTGCAAGGCCTTCTGCGATGGCGGTTTTTCCGACGCCAGGTTCACCGATGAGTACTGGGTTGTTCTTGGTGCGACGCGAGAGCACCTGCATGCAGCGACGAATCTCTTCATCTCGTCCGATCACAGGATCAATCTTGCCCTGTTGCGCCTTCTCGACGAGGTCAATGCCATACTTCTTGAGCGCCTCATAGTTCTGCTCGGCATTCTGGTCGGCCACATTGCTCACGCCCGACGCCTTGCGAATCGCTTCGACTGCTGCAAGAACGCGCTTGCGATCAAGACCGAGTGTCGACAACACTTCCTTCGCGCCACTCTTCACTTCAGCGAGCGCGAGCATGAGATGCTCCGTCGATGTGTAGGCGTCCTTCATCTTCTGCGCTTCGCGCTCGGCTGCCCCGAGTACCTCGACAAGGTCGCGCGAAGCGTTTCCAGTGGAAGCACCCTGCACTTTCGGCAGACGGCGCAACTCGGCCTCCGCGACATCTCGAACGCGCGCAGGGTCGACACCGGTTTTCAAGAGGAGTGCTGAAGTCGACGAGGACTTTTCCGCGAGCATCGCGGAAAGAAGGTGCAGCGGGGTAATCTCGTGGTGCCCAGCGCTCGATGCCGCAGATTGCGCGGCGGAAATCGACTCTTGAGCGAGCGTTGTGAATTTCTCAAATCGCATGATGTGTGTTCCGTTCCCCTCCCTCGACGATTCCGTACCAAGGAGGGCGCCGCGAAAGCAAATCGCGAGCCAGCGCACATGATCGCTTTCGAGAGGTCGGGGGACGCAACGGGCTGCCGAAGCGTCTGGCGCTCATCACTCTGCTGCCGTTTGGGCAGGCGTCAGGGAATTGCCCCAGTGCTCAATCGCGCAACGGATTGCCGTCGCCATCGACTGCAATTGAGCCAGTGAGGATCAGGATGCCTTCGATGAGGCCCCAGACGAACGAAATCGCGGCGCAGTATCCGCAGGTCAGCACTGTGATGAGTAACTGCGCTAGACCTTTCCCGATGTAACCCAAGTAGAAGTTGTGCACGCCAAGCGCGCCGAGCAAAATGCCCAAAACGCCGGCTGCAACTTTGCTCTTCGCGTTTCGAGTACCCACCCCTGGGTTGCCGTATTGCGCAGGCGGTGGTGGAGGTGGCGTCATGGGTGGAGCGAGCGATGGCGCGCTGGGATCCAGCAAACGCTCCGCTGGAATCCAATCCTGCGTTCCTTCTACACAAAGTTGTGCGCCATTTTGCACGCGGCCCTCTTGGCGAAAGCGCAGCAACTCGTCAACGGTGTAAGGGCCGTAGGGCTTCCCATCGCCGATCGAAAGCCAATAGCGATTGTCCATACAAAGCAGCGTACCACGCGACGCAAGAACAGAGCCTATTGCACCGGATACTCGACCGGAAAACCGCGCGGTACAAGTTCATCTCGGCCGTTGACCCAAGCCACAAGCCACTCAAATGCGTCGACCAACCGCGGCCCCGGGCGGTTGAACATCTGGTTTCCATCGACAAGCGCGATGGACCGTGGGTGAGCCTCCATCACAGCGGGAATGAGTGACCACCAACGCGAAGAGGTGATTGCGTCGTACTCCTGTCGTACGCGTGCGAGATCAAATCCGCATGGACACACGATGACGCGCTCAGGCGCGGATTCAAGCACTTCTTCGGGCGAGACGCGTCGTGACTTCGCACCCGCGACATTCAGTGCATGCCGAGCGCCCGCGGCCTCGATGAGCGCAGGCGTCCAGTGACCGCCGCAAAAGAGTGGATCACACCACTCCAAAAACAACACTTCCGGTCCCGGCACATACGGGTTTACAAAATCCACGGCGCTCCAGTAACGCGCGCGCAGGGCAACCATCGCGTCCTCCGCACGCTTCGTCATGCCGCACGCTTCACCAACGCGTAAGAGATCGTCGAAGACATCGAAGATGCTCTTTGGATCAAGATTCACAACGATGGGTTTCTTCGGCAGATTTGCAGCGACGCGCTCGACAGTGCGAAGATCAATCGAGCAGACATCACAGAGACTCTGCGTGAGAATCACATCGGGCGCAAGTTCCGCGAGCAGTTGCTCATCGAGTTCATACAAACTTGCACCGCTCGTAAGTGCGGCACTGACCTCTTGATCAATCGCTGCGGAATCGCCGCCGTGCGTGCGTGCCCTTGTAAGCACAGGAATGTGCGCAAGTTCCGCGGGAAAATCACATTCATGGCTGCGGCCAACAAGCATGTGCGAAAGCGTTTCTTGATCGGAAACACTTGCCAGGAGTTCGGTTGCTGACGGGAGAAGGCTCACAACGCGCATGACAAGCAGGGTAGCGCGCCTGCACAAACCCTACAGATGAAACTTGCAGGGAGCGATTTGCCCTCGCAGACCTCACGCGCTGCATGACTCGACCCAAGAAGTTCTACACATGCATGAACTGGCTTGGATCTCGCGATCTGGAATGCACTCTTTGGTTGTCCGACGCAAGCCCGCGACGGGGGTCAAGGTCGACCAACGCAGGGCAGCGAGGACACCGAAAGGACATCTGAAAACATGCATCGCATCACTTCCATCGTGGGTCTTCTCGCAACTCTGTCGCTTGCCGGTGTCGCATCTGCATCGATCACGGTCGATGTCGGAACCGTGCGCCAACTCTCGCCGCGTCCAACCATTCAATACACCGGTGGTTTCGCAAGCGCGGTCACCAGCCGCGTTGACGCAGCTGGAATCCGCACCGTGACGCGGTTCAACCTGCACGAGATTGCCCAGCAACTCGGCGGAAATCTGGCTCTTGTCAATGTGCGCGTCTACGACGCAGGTGGCAACAGTTACAGCAACTGGAGCCCTGGCGCTGACATCGACATGATGGCGATCGTCGGCACGACGCTCGACGGCCAAGTGACCTACGGCTACACGGGTGCTGTGACCGAGCACGCTTCTGAATCAAGCGACATCCTTCGCACTCGCACCTACACCTGCGATGCGGTCAGTGGCGATCAACACTTCAACTCGCAGCACTTCATCTCGCTCGGAGTGAGCGGCCGCGCCACCATGCAGTTCGCTGGGTTCTTGCACAATCCTGGTTCCACTGGTGGTTCGAGCGGTGGCGGTTCGAGTTCTGGCGGTTCGGGAGGTTTCGGCAGCGGAATTGGTTCTTCAACTGGCGGATCGGGTTCAGGCGGCGGCAGTGATCCGACATACGGCGGCCTTCTGCTCGCAGCCGGTACCGCGCTTGAAATCAGCGAAGCAGGACTCGGCGAAGGCTACGGTGTGGAACTCGTGTTCGAACAAGCTGCAGTCCCAGCGCCGGGCGCGATCGCGCTGCTCTCGCTCGCTGGACTGATCGCGCGCCGTCGCCGCTGAACGATCCACAAACCAAGAAATGAACACGATCGTGTGCCGCGCACAGCAGCGTGCCACACCTCGTGAAATTCGCGGACGCAGGTTCGCGCAACGATTGATGCATGTGGCTGCACGCGCCGGAGACGGCGCGTGTGGCTTTTTCCGAAGCAAACAGCGTAGAATCTGCCCCCCTCAGACGAACGGACGAATGAGGGTGCGCTGCTCGAGCGCTTAGAAGTTGGGGCTCTTCGTTTCCTCCGCCACATGCATCGCGTCGACGCTCCAACTGCTCACTTCGCCGCGCCCGTGGTGATGCTTCGAACACGGTTGACGATCGCTCGAAATCTCACGCTCGCATGGGCGGTCTTGTTGGCGGGAAGCGCGTCGCTCCATGGACATGCACAGTCGCCGTCGGATGCGCCGCAACGCAAGACTGAAGAGACAACCAACGAGACGCCACCAACAACGACATTCGAAACGACATTCGCGACGACACCTCGAACTCCGAACGGCCCAGCAGACGAGTCACCTCGAGTTTTCTCACGAGATCAAGTCAGATCTATCTGTGCAGATCGCATCCCGCTTCGGCAGTTTCTCGATAGCGTCGCGCAAGAACTTGACGCAGTGTGTGTGGTCGAAGGTGAGTTGCCCTCATCATTGGTTGTGTGCTCATGGCCCAATCCACTTGAACGCGCGCAGGTGTTGGCGCTGCTCAACGCGCTGCTCACATCACATGGATGGAGTGCGAAATGGACGATCGATCCAGCGCGCACCATCGTGGTAGAGCGTCTCGCATCCAAGACGCTCGATCAAAGTGTGAAAGGAATTCTCGGTGTTTGGACCGGTCAACGCGTGGGCAGAGCGTCGAACGAAGGAGGCGCACTGCCATCAACGCAGCGCTTGCAGGAAATAAAGCCTTCCAATCGTGTGACGCGACTTCTTCTTCTCGCAGCGACAAATCCGGTCAAAATTGGAAATGCAGTGCGCGCGTTGGTCGGCGAGAGTACGACCATTGTTGCTGCTGCTGAACCTGCGTCGCTCGTTCTCGACGGCGACGAAGCAGACGCGAACGCGGTCGCGCGAGCCATTGACATGCTTGATCGCCCAAACTGCGGCGATCATTTTGCTCACTTTCAGCCGAAATCATGCGATGTCACAGTGCTCGCGCGGACGCTCGAAGCGCTGACGACAGACTTTGAGCCGCACGCGATCTGCGTCGACTCTGCAGCGCAGTGTCTCGTACTTCGTTCCAACGAAGCGCGACAAACCGATGCGCTCGAGTGTGCACAACTTCTCGACCGTTGCTGTGCTGGCGCTCGAGGCGTACTCGAGACGACACCCTCGACAAGCACATGGTCTGTTGCTCTTGTACCCGTGCGCGCTTGTACAGCGGGTGAAGCTGCGGGCATACTCGACATGGTGCTGCTTCCGAAGGTGCGAGCGCTGCTGAAAGTTGTCGCTGATTCCTCCACGGGCCGCGTCTTCATTGCCGGTCCATCAACAGCAATCGCGAAAGCATGCGCGCTTCTCTCAAGTCTTGAAGTTCTCGCGGATCTCGCGATTCCCAAGGAATCCCGCACTGAAACGCTCGTACTTACGATCGATACACCGGATATCGAAGGTCTTTGTGAGCGGATACGCGCGCGGCTCCAAGCGACGGATCGCGGAGAACAACTCTCCATCGATTTTGATATCGAGTCGCGGCGTATTGCCTTGATTGGCACCGATCGTGCTTTGCAGGAGGGTATGAGAGCGCTGTACGACGAGTCGTTGCTCGGCAATCGCGCCGAGCTCGTGACGCGTGTGACCCGAGTCTTGTTTTGTGAGCACGACATCACTTCGAACACATGCACTCGTCTTGGCGACTCTTCACTTTGGATTGCGCACGGAACTGCGCTTGAAGTTGCACAGGCCGTTGGATGCGCCCTTGTTGCGTCGCTTGAGCAAAGCATGGCGGTTCAGGAGCCATCGGGACGCACACGCGCTGCACCAACCAAGGCTCGCACAGTCTCTGTGGGTGGTGCGGATCTCACGGTGCTCGTAGACGCAGTGACAGAAGAGATTGCGAAGTTTGAGCGTCGAAACCGAGGCCGAGATGGCGCTGTTCGATCTTCGCAGCCATTCTTCCTGTTGCCAGACCCGTGTGCGCAAGCGCTCGTGGTTGCTGGTCGCAGTGATCTTGTGGATCGAGCTGTTGCAACCATCGCAAGCGTGCGCGGCTTGGCTCCGAAGCACTGGCTCACACGCATCGTTGCGCTTTCAGCGAATGATCAAGATGCGATCGAAGAGGTACACGCCCTGTCGCTTCGACAGCTTTGTGTGCCGCAGCAGTATCGCGTGCCCATGCCATGGGTGCATGCTTCCGAAAGTGGGACTCAGGCTGCAATCGGTGGCGATCCAGCGCAGGTTGTGATTCTCGAACGCGCGCTTCGCGAAGCGTGTGATCGTCGCGCGATAGACCGCCTTTCGCTTGGCAAGGCTGACGAATTTGCGCGTCGTCGGGCGATTGCGATGCTGTCGCTTCACATCAACGATGCAGTGCGATTCGAAAAAGAATGGAAAGAGAAGTTTGTATCGCGCAAGCAGCAGGAAGTGAGGCTCTATGCAGATCCAGAAACAGAAGTCTTGTGCGCTCTTGGTCCAGTGGATCAACTCGTAGAACTTCGTACAGCACTTTGTGGCGAGATGGTTGATCGCACGCTCGTGACGCAACGAGTGTCGATGAGTGACTCGCAGCGTGCTGCCGACGCACTTCTCATGCTCTCTCGCGATGAGGTCCCCGCATGTGATTTGGCCAATCTTCCGCGGGTTGCGCAGCAGTTTCCAAAGGAAATGTTGGTCACGATCGATGAAGTGGCGGGAACGCTGGTCTTCGAAGTTCCCACGGCGCGCCGTGATGCAGCGGTCGCTGCGTTGAACGCGCTTGACCAAGTGTTGCTCCCGAACATGCCAGCATGCGCACTTTTCGAAGTGACTCGCGGAGATGCAGAACGGCTGGCACAAAATCTACGCGGTCTTGCTGCCCGCGGGCTGTTGGGTGGTGGCACCTCAGATGCTGTGCGTCCGACGGAAATCGTTGTGCAAGTCGTGCCCGAAACAAGCATTCTTTTGGTGGCAGGGCTTCCAGAGCATCTTGAGCGAGCGCGTCAGTCCTTGCGCCAATCCGAAGCGCTTGCTGCCGAGATCGTCGCGCTTGATGTGGACGCGTCCAGTGTGCAGGCCGACACATTGCGCAATGCCGTGTTGCAGGCGCTTCGGTCCAAATTGAATTCCAAGAGTATCGAGGCGCCAAGCGAGAACCGCACAGAGCAAGCGACGCAAGTGCCAACATCATTGGAGGCAGTGGCCGATCGCGCGCGCGGAATCGTTCATGTAACCGGAACCCGCACAGAGGTGGACTCATTCCGACGAACGAGCGAAGCAGTGGTGCGGG
>JASGCF010000468.1 GCA_030054275.1 Limnohabitans sp.
CTGATGGCTTCGGCACGACGCTCGGTGACTACACCGATTTCTTGGAAGATGTGCTTGGTCTTGACAACAGCGCTGTTGGTACAGGCTCAAACCTCGGCGGCAATGTCACGATCAATGGCAGTGGTCAACTCGTGATCACCGGCAACGAAGGCACTGTGCAGGAACTTGGTCTTGAGACGGCAGACTTCGTGGTGAGTACACCAGGAACGGGAAGCGGCCAGCCGCTGGTACTAACGAAGTCGGGCGCTGCAAACGGTGAGAGTGTGCGCACGAGTTTCGTCGTGTATGACTCGCTTGGTACGCCGCTCACCATCGATCTGACTTTCACGCTGCAGCAAACAAGCGCTTCGGGCGGTACGACTTGGCAAATGGTGGCCGAGTCGAACGACAACGATGCAGCGCAGCGCCTCATCGGCCTCGGTGAGATCACCTTTGACGCAAGTGGACGATTCCAGTCCGCGTCGAACCAGTCATTCTCGGTGATTCGTACAAACGGTGCCGTCAGCCCGCTTACCGTGAACATGGATTTCAACTCGGGTACCGACGCTGTTTCGAGCCTCACGGATACCGCGTCGAACCTTGCGGCCGTCTTCCAAGATGGATCACCGATCGGCACGCTGTCGAACTTCTCGATTGGCGAGGACGGCCGCATTTCTGGGTCGTTCACGAACGGCCTCACGCGCACCATCGGGCAGATCGCGCTCGCGAAGTTCTCGAATCCCGAGGGCCTTGTAGACGCCGGAGACAATCTCTTCCGCACTGGTCCGAACTCTGGTACTCCGCTCGTCGCGAAGCCACGCGACTTCGGCACGGGCCGTCTTGTTGGTGGTGCACTTGAACTTTCGAATGTCGATCTTTCGCAGGAGTTCATCAACATGATCCTCGCGAGCACGGGCTATTCAGCAGCGAGCCGTGTGATCACGACGACCGACGAACTCATCAACCAGTTGCTCGCACTCGGCCGCTGATTTCGAATCGCTCGCATCAGGCTCACCGTTCAAGATCGGACGAAGTTGACTTCCTCGCATCAAGCCGCGCACTTCGCGCGGCTTGATGTCTTTCCGCGTGTGGTTGGGCGTGCAGCGCGAACGCTCGCGCTATCCGCGACGCGGATTCCGCCCAGAACTTGGGCGCCCGTCATCCTCGCGCGGAGGGGCTCCGTCGCGATGCTTCGGTTGCGTCGTCGCGCGTGCTGCCATACTTTCAGCCGATCCAGGCGTTGAGGTTTCGAGCGGCTCATAGCGCGCGAAAATCATGCGCCCAGCGCTTGTCGTACGGGTGTTTGTGACCACGGTGGCGATCGTGCGACCAACAGCGTCTGCGCCGTGTTCAACGACAACCATGGTGCCGTCCGCAAGGAAGCCAACACCTTGATGTTGATTCTCGCCGATGCGCACAATCTCCACTTCAAGTCGATCACCCGCGAGGGCCTGCGCACGCAACGCGCCAGCCAAGTTGTTGAGATTGACAGACGCAGCACCGGCAATTTCTGCGACTTTCGCGAGGGCAGCATCTGTTGTGACCAAGCGATAGCCGTTGCGCAAGGCGATCTCAACCAATGCTCTGTCTACATTCCCTTCGCGAATTGGTCGATCTTCAATCGTGATATCGACGCGTGGACTTGCCTGCATACGCGCGATCATGTCGAGACCGCGGCGGCCTCGTGCACGCTTCGTTTTGTCCGCACTATCAGCGAGGCGCTGCAATTCATCAATCACGCCTTGCACAACAACGAACGGTGCATCGAGGGCGCCCGAGTCACACACATCAATGATGCGGCCGTCGATGATCGCGCTGGTATCGAGGAGCATGGGTCGAATACCGCGATTTTCCCGCGAGAATTCAACATATGGAATGACCAAGCGAAAGTCATCTTTGGTTGTCATCACGACCGAGACGGCGATGTAACAGAGAATCGCTCCGATCGAAATCTTTGCCAGATTGATGTAAATCGCTGCTTGTGTATCTTCAAGTGACCAAGCAACCACAATTTGATCAAGCAGCGTGCCAAGTGCAAACGCCCCGACGAGACCAAGACAGATTCCAAGATAGACACCGAAGATTGATGCGAGTCGCTTGTTTGGCGTCATCGCATCGATGACCACCACAATGATGCCAATCGCGCCAGTTGCGATCGTGAGTCCAACGACAAGGAGAATCGGAAATGCCTC
>JASGCF010000469.1 GCA_030054275.1 Limnohabitans sp.
TTGCGCCAACCGCGAGGAAGTGAACGCGCACGCTCGCTGGGTCAACCACCGCGTCCTTCGCAAGCACGTCACGCAGCCCCGCCACAATCGCGCGCATCTGCGTCGGCGTCGTCTCGTACCGAAGGCCAAGCACCGCACTCAAGCGAAACCCGTCGCGCGCGCTCATCTTCTCAACGCGGCTCTGCGCGAGATCACTGTTCGCAACCACCAAGAGCGTGCGATCGGGCGTACGCAACTGCGTCGAACGAATACCGATCTTCTCAACCGTCGCGATCGAGCCGCCGATGTTCACCGTATCGCCTGGCCTCAGCACGCGGTCAGCAAGCACCGACGCGCCGCCGAAGAGATTGGCGAGCGTCTGCTGTGATGCCAGTGCGAGCGCCGCGGTTCCGATGCCAAGCCCTGCAATCACGGCCGAAAGATCGAGGCCGAAAATCTGCAGCGCCGCAGAAACGCCGAGCAACCACACCAGAACGGCCGCAACCATCCGCGCGATCTTCACGATCCCAATGCCTTCGGTCACACCGCGCGCAACCAACTTCTCTTCAAGCGCATCCGACATCGCGCGAATCCAGCGCGCCACAGCCCACGCCACAATCAACGCTGTCGCGGCACGCGCTCCGAGCGAGAGATTCGCCCGCGCAGGCGCGCTCAACCCCAAGAACTTGTCTGCAAACTGCATGGCAACAAGCGAGAGCAGCACACCAACCGGCGCTGATACTGCAGCAAGCGAATGCGCGACAGGCCCCAACCCGCGATTCGCGCCAACCTGTGCAACTCGCCCAAGTACGCGTGAGCCAAGCCACCCGACCAACGCGCCAATGAGCGCAATCGCGGCGAGGCCAATCCACTGCCACAAGGCGATCTCGGCAAAGCGGAAATCCACGAAGAACGCAGGCAATTTGGCCACCCACCACGAACCGAGCGCGCGACTGAACTGCGGGATCTTCGCAACGGTTTCGGGCGCAAACGACCAACGTCCTTGAGTCTCACGCACTTCAACCGGCATCACATCGTCGCCAATTTGAATCTCACCAACAACAACTGGATCGGGGAACGCGTCTTCGTCATCACCATCCACCGCCTCTGCCAGATCAGGCACCTCGTTCACCTGAATCCAAAGTCGCTCATCGAGAATGAGCTTCAACGCGCGCGCCAAAAACACCGGATCTGTGCCCTCGGGCCAGCCACCAGCCGGCGCTTCGAGATAGTTGGCAGCCTCTTCCCAAGACCCATCTCGGGCAAGCATGAGAAACCCGTAGACCGCGTTGCGGGCCGTACTTTGATTGCGCTCTGGCTGCGATGACAAATCAGAATTAGATGTTGATTGCGTCTTGACACCAAGTCCGGCCGCGTCCACCGCATGCACGGTTGGAACGGCGAAAAACAGGGTGAGAACAGTTGTCAACGCGAGGGCGAATTGAATTCGAAGAGTCGCAAACATGATCTTTCCTTGCGATCGTGGCAGGATTTCCGAGCGTCACAAGATATCGAGGGCAGTCTTGTGTCGCTGTTCGGTATCGCACCCCAGGCTGTCTTTGAGGGCTCCGCGGACAGTTCCTGTCACCGTGGATAGACCGCACCAACTCGGCGGTTGTTTGAAACGGAGCCACCATATGCATCCCAAGAACCGCACTCTCAACCTGAGCCTTCTCGCAACTTCCCTGCTCTCTTGTTCGACGACACTCGCAAGCACGCTCCCAACCGGAGCGTTCGCCTCGCCCAGCGCCGCGAGTCCGGCGAGCCCCACCAACTCGGCTGCGCCGCTTGCGCTCTCAAGCAAAGTGCCAAACGTCTCGAACGCTCCGCGCCTCGAGTCGCCGACGAAACGCGCGCTACGCAAGGCAGGCGCCTCCATCGCCGCCAACGGACCCGTCGCGGTACCACCCGAGGTTGCCCAAGTCTGCGGCCTGGTCGGTGGCACTGCCTTTCAACTTGCGCCAGCCGTGGTTGGTGAATTTGGACTGATGTACGTCACCGTCGTCGACCCACGGAGCGGCGAACCGCTCCACCTCGAACTTCGTCCGAACTCGGTCCGTGGCGCAGACTTCAAGTTGATCGCGCACAACGCTCTCGGTCAACCAGTTGAGATTCCCGCGGATGAGCCACGTACCGTGCTCGGTTCGGTCACCGGAATTCCCGACGCGCGCGTTGCGGGCTCATACCACGA
>JASGCF010000470.1 GCA_030054275.1 Limnohabitans sp.
CCCTCGCACCCATATCCCGCAAAGGCGCATCCATGTCCCGCAAAGGTGCACCCATGTCCCGCGAACGCGCAGGCGATCTCACTCGACCAAGCGGGTCGAACTCGACCGTTGCGCGGAGCGCACCCTGCAGACTCATCGTGTACTCAAACCGCAGTTTTCCAAGCGCTTCAATCGTTTCGGCCAGCGCTTCAAGCCCGCGAAACACACGATCGTTTGCGAGATCCGCGTTTGCCGCGACAAGCGGTCGCCATCTTCGTAACAGCGACGCAGCGCGCGCACCATCGCAAAATCCAAGTCCGCCAGCCTCCGGCTTCGGGCCGTCCTGACACGATGCATCACGCAGAACATTCGTGACATCCACAAGCCACTCTGGATCACTCGCATACACCTGCCAACCACCGCATGGTGTGCTCACCGTTTCCCAACACAGCACAGCACTACCAAGTTTCATAGGCTTTCCGACGAAGCGATCAAGGAACGATCCAAGCAAGACTTCCTTCTGCGCCTCCCTTTGCACTTCATCGCGGGGTGATGTTTGCTCGGCAGGTGGTGCAGATGCGCGTGTTGGCGACCGCGCGGACTCAAGCGCGCGCGTCAACCCGCAATGAACGCCTTTCATGTAGTGCTCTTGATCTTGCGACGCCTGCTCCGCGTCTTCAACTCGCCACGCGAAGGCAAGCGCAGGCGCAGCGTGCTTCGCGCAGACTCCAACTGCCATAACTCGCTCACCGGCGAGGTTGGTACGCATCGCTGGCGGCGGGACCAACTCTGGAACCAACTCAATCCAAAATGCATCTGCGCGAGACGGCTGATCGCTTGAAGGACTCGCGAGCGCCATCACCGCACGCGACTCGAATGCAGCCACAACCCGCGGGTCGAGCGTGTCCGCGAGGCCACCGTCGAGTAGTGGGAACTGATCGTAATTTCCCTGAATTTCCGCACGAAGTCCTCGACCAGCGGCACTCGGACGAATCGCGAATGTCGTCACGCCATTGATTGGTGATTCATGTCGCGCAAATGCGCGGACCGGCGCATCCGAGCCAAGCAGCGGCTGCAACTGTGGCTCACCGAGAAGACTGTGTTCAGCATCCTCGGTCTCGATGCGCGCAGAGCTCGCCTCCAGCAGTTGCTCGCCGTGCGGTGCAGGCGCAATGAGCAACCAACCACCAACCCGCCGCAATGCCAAGTGCTCTTGAACAGCATCAAATCGCCCAGGCGACCGCATCTTCGCACCTAAAAATTGCAGCACACGCTCGCATCGCGAGTCATCTGATTGGATTCCCAAGAGCCACGGCCGCGAAGTGCTCGACTCGCCCATTGGACTCGGGACGGCATCCGCAATCACAAACGCGACGCGCCCGCCAAACACCTCTTTCGCAATCGTGTCACTTCCCGTGCGACAGCGCTTCGCAAGCACATCAAAGGTCAAGAGGGCTTCATGGCCCGCAAGCGCCTCCACGACAGGACGCACGCCGTCTGCGTTCCCCTCCGCAAGCAATCCGGCAAGATTGCGCGCATCAATCGCAAGCATCGCACCGCGGGGCGCAAGCGCGAAGCCCGCGTTGTCCGCGTGTGCTGTCACGGCAAAACCAAGCGATGCAACCAAGGCTCCGAGGTACATCGAAATGCCAAGACTCGTACACGGCGTACGACGATGAACGCTGAACTTTGTGAGGATTCCCATCGTCATCGTCGCTTACAGGTCGATCAAGTGACGGTTCGATCACGACTTGACAAACGGCGCGCATGCTTCGCGATCTGCAGGCGCTTCGCGGCAGCAATCGCGCGACCCGCACGGCATGTCTGCGCTACCACATGCCTCTGCGGAGAACGGAGCGACGATGGCGCGAAGGGCATCCAAACCGTCGCTCATGGCGGAGGTTCGCTGCTGCAGCCCGCTCTCGACGATGGAGGTCACAGGGCGCGACGCAGCCAGAACACCAGTCGCAGGAAGCGCGTCGCGAAGATGCGGCAAGGTGCACACGACGAACACCAGCACCAACGCTGTCAGTCCGAGGGGTAAGACATGCCCTGGAAAATCACTCAAGATTCGATCGGTGAGCGCCCGCGCGCGCGCATCGTCTTCGTGCGCAGTTCGAGCGCCAGCACCTTCACGACCTTCTTTCCGAAGTGCCACAAAGACTCGCATCAACACTTGATGC
>JASGCF010000100.1 GCA_030054275.1 Limnohabitans sp.
CTTGACCGAGCTGAAGCGTCGCATCGCGCGCGTTGAGGAGTTCGTGCGCCTACTCGGTGATAAGCACGGGAATAAGCAGAGAGAGAAGCACGGAAGCACGCACGGCGACGATCACGGATCGACAACGCCCTTCGCGAATCACGGCATTGCGATTCGCATCGAGCCGCTTGCTGGACACGTGCTACCGCAGCCACATGTTGAGTTCGTATCGGCGCGAACGGTCGAGGAACGCGCATCGATCCGCGGCGTGGCGCACGAAGCGCTTACCTCGCGCGAACGGCAGGTCGCCCGCGCGTTGCGTGATGGACAGGCGCGTGCGGAGGTCGCGCAGAGGCTAGGAATCTCGGAGCTCACCGTGGGAACGCTGTGCAAGCGGATCTACCGAAAGCTCGGGATCCGCCGCGCAGCGCAACTCCACGACTTCACGCTCGAGTAGCCGCGGCGCACCGCCCTCGCTCCGCTCCCGTACCCGAATCCGGGTACAACGCGACGGAACTCGCCGCCCGCGCGCCGCGGAGGCTTGCCGCGCGGTCGAGTCGCAGGCACATTCCTCGGGCCTCCCGGAGGCGTCCTTCCCCCGAGTCCTTCATGCACACCACCCTCTGCCGCATTCGGAATGTTGCCCTCGCCGCCCTCTGCGCGACCCTCTGCGCAACGACCGCGGCGCACGCCGATTGGTCAAACATCGGTGGTGGTCCGCGCACCAACGGGTTGTCGAGCGCCGTGGGCCCCTCGACGGCCACGCAGATCTGGTCGCGCACCAATATGAGCTGCCTGATCTCCTACATGCCGCTCATCTCGGGGAACCGCGTGTTCATGGTTCGGCAGACGTATGCGCAGGCGCCGTACAACCCGCCGCCGGGCGAGGCGCGCGTCCACTGCCTCGATCTCCAGACGGGCGCCACGCTGTGGACCTTCGATTGCCCCTTCGAGTCGGGCGACTGGACCACGGTGGTCTACGGCGCTCATGATGGGCGCGTCTATGTCGGGCGCGGCGGCAACGGATCGAGTTCGGCGGCGCGCGTCTATTGCCTCAATGCAGCGACCGGCGCCGTGCTGTGGATCTCGACGGATGAGGTCCGTACGGGAAGTTACGACGGCATCGTCTTCATGGACAACGGTGATCCGATCTTCGCAAGTCACTTGGAGATGCGGCGGCTCGACGCGCAGACTGGCGCGACGGTCTGGTTCACGACGCGCACATGCAGCGTGAGTGACAGTTGCGGCCCTGCGCGTGAGGGCGATGCGATCTATGTCGACGAGGTCGCACCAGGCGGACAGAAGATTTCCCGCTTCAGCGCCACCACCGGCCAGCGGCTCTACAGCAGCCAGACGATGCCGGGCTTCCTGAATCAGTGCTCACCCTTCTGCGCACCGGGCGGGCTCGTCTTCTACCTGCGCGCAAGCAACGAAGGCCCGACGAACGACCGCTTCTACGCCTTTCGCGACACTGGCAGCGGATTCGAGACGCTGTGGAACGCGCAGGCCTACACCGAACCCTTCGCACGCCACGCGATCACGCCCGATGGCGGCGTGACGATGCTCGGCCCTGATGGACGACTCCAGATCCGCGACCAGCTCACGGGCACGCTGCGCGCACAGTCGGTCAGTCCGGTCCTCAGCGCAAGCGGGTTCACCTCATCGATGGTGACGGTCGATGCGCTCGGTCGCATCTTCCATAACAACTCGAATGGGGCTGGCGGCTCCGCGGCGCAGATCCGATCTTTCGATCCATCCCTCTCCGAACGCTGGAGCCTCTCGATCACGGGCGTCAGCCAGGGCGGACCGTCGCTTGCCTCAGACGGCAGCCTCGTCCTCGCGGGTACGGGCGTGGTGCGACGCTACTGGACCGCGCCGCCGTGCGTGCCGGCCGACCTCAACTGCGATGGCGCGGTCGACGCCACGGATCTCTCGAACCTGCTCGTCGCCTGGGGCCCGTGCGGTAAAGGCGCGTGCAGCGCCGACATCGACGACGACGGCAGCGTGGGCGCGGCGGATCTGTCGCTCCTCCTCGCGAGCTGGGGCTGATGTGTCGGCGACCTCGCCCGCAGGCTTCAAGTGGAAGGTTGAAAGAGGTAGGTTTGAAGTGGTGGCTGCGACGCACAACGCACTCACTCTGCTGCGCCGTCCCAATCTGCTCGCATCGGACCGACTGGGCCAACGCGCGCGCGGCCGAGTTCAACGGTCGTCGCCCGCGCGCTCGCGAGGAAATCTTCACACATCGGAAGAAGATCGCCCGCTTCCACCGGAATCACCACGGTGCCCTCAACGAGCACGCACGCAGGATCATCGACGCGACCAAAGGGTGTTCCAACAAGCACGCTGCCCGTCACAGAACTGCCCACTGGCCGTCCGAAGCGATCGGTCAGATACGCAGCGAGCGTAGGAAATCGCAAACTCCATGGCTCAGTTGCAACAGGCATCGCCGCGAGGTTTTTGTGGAGCGTCGAGGTTTCTGGGTTCGCGATGTGCGGCGCCATCCAACCCACACCGCGCGCGTCGTATGACAACGCCTTGCTACAACCGGCGAAGATATTGTCGCGAATCACATTGTCGCGACCACCGCCGGCGAGCACGCCCCAATTGCACTCCACAAAAAGGTTCGACTCGACCGTGAATCCGCTGGCCATGTCATCGAGATACACGGCATTCTGAAAGCGCGACTCTGTACCGTCGATGAACGAGAAAAGATTCCCGCGAATGACATTGCCATGCGTCGTCCAGTCGCGGCCGCAATACACAGCGCCTGCGTCGCCCGTTTCCAGCACCACATGATGAATGTCATTCGCTTCAATGAGATGATCATTTCCGCGCATGAACACGGCAATGTGCGGATGCCACGCAATTTCATTGCGCAACACGCGATGTCCGACGCCTTCAAGTTCAATCGCTGGGTTGTAGGTTCGCAAGACACGCCCGCAGCCGATGAATCGCGAATCGGTGATCGAACTTTCGGATGGCTCGAGTGTGGCGCGATCTCCGCCGCGCAAACGCACACCACGACCACCGATACCTTCAAACGCACACGCTCCGACGGTCACGCGTTCGCCTTGTGCATCAACAGCGCATGTACCAATATTGCGAAATGAGCATGATTCAATCGAGAGCGCAGCAACCGCTTCGGCCTCGATCGCCTTGCCACGCGTTCGCTCGAAGCGCAGATTCTCGATGCGAACATCGCGCGCGCCGCGGATCGAAATCATCGGCGCAGCAAGGAGCGACAGTGTCGTACGCGCCCCGACCAAATCGCTCGGGATCCACGCGTAGACCACGCGTGCCGCAGGATCAATCCAATACTCGCCCGGCGCATCGAGCTCTTCGAGCATGTTGGTCATGAAGAAACGACCTCGCGCAGCCAAGCCGTATCGGTGCGGCATGCCAAGTCGCACGATGCCTCGCTGCGCATCGACCGAAGCAATCGGCAATTGCTCATCCGACCAATCCCAATTCCAGTAACCGCGCGCCCATGCATCTTCTGCGGTCACCCACCGCGCAACACGCGATGTGTCAAAGGGGCGAAACTGCCCGGCGCGCGGCTTCTCAACGCGTCGCTCACCGTCAGGCATGTCCGCTTCTGCCTCACGCGGGGCAGAACCTCGATCGATGACCTCCGCAATTTCTGCGAAGCCCTCGTTCGGCCAACGCGCAGGGGTCAGTGCGACATCACCGAGGAAAAGTTCGCTACGAATCGCCGAGACTTCAATCGCGTGTCCACTATGCACGGGACCTGCGAGCCCTCCACTCCAACCAGTAAGTGCATCGGGCGTCATTTCAAGCGCCCGAACGACGCCCTTCGCCTCATTCGGAATCCTGCGAAGTGCGTGTCCAGCGATCGGTCGCCAAGGATCGGCGTCAAGATCAACAGCACCGGTCAAAATGGCAACACCATCAAGACTGCGAATTTCAAGCGGCCCGTCGTGCTCGCGAATCTCGACGCCTTCACGCAACACATGTTCGCCCGCTGTGAGCAGGATGGTGAAAACGCCCTGCGCGCCGCGATCCCGACAGTGATGAAGGAACTCCACAGCGTCAGACAGCGTGGCAACAACATGGGAGTCTGCGCCGCCACCGCGTGCCGGATCGACAACAACGCGCATGGCGAAACCGTCATCGCACAGGGCGATCGATGGCGCTGCGGATGCCACGGTGGTCTTCGGACTCGATGCGCCGTTTTCGCTCGAAGTCAATTCCGATGACGGTGAGGGAGGGCGAGGCTGCCGCATGCTCGCGCATCCCGTGGCCGTGATTGCCACAAGGAGCATGGCGACAACTGGATGAGCAGAGCGAAACACATGCACAACACGATCAAAGTACACGCCACCAACTGCGCGAATTGCACAGGCGGAACGCGCGCACCATGACGCTGCATCGTTCTCGGTTGCAAGCAAGGTCTGAAACCGCATCGAAGCACTCCTCCCTCGGACTCGACCCAACACTTGCGCATGCTCACACGCCGCATGCGACTGCGGTGGCGGTCGACAAGTCTCTGCAAAGGTCGAGTTATACTCGCGGCCAACGGACGAGGAAAGGATCGCGCTTCCGATCCGCGCGCAATTGGTGGCGGGCCGTCAAACAGAACACAACTTTCACAAACCAAAGTCGTCACCATCGATGAGCACGAATTTCGCAGGAACCTGTCTTGATCGACCACAACCCGCGTTGTGGGTTGAATCGATGGCCCTGCGTCATGCGGCCGACAAACTTGCGCCTGCTCATCTGGTGACAGCCGCGCTTTGGCTGCTTGCCCAAGGCATCGGTCGTGCGCCCGAGGGCGTGATGTTCGGTGTGCTCTTTGGAATATCGGTCGTGCGACTTCCGTGGACTCTTCCACAATTGCGCGCGGCGGTGCGCGCATGGCCGTTTCTGTGGGTTGCGCTACTCATGTGTACTTTGTGGCTGAGCGCGTTGTGGGCACCGAGCGGCGCGCATCCGGATTGGTATCCACCGCGCCACCTGCTCATTCCCTTCATGCTCGCTCCTCTCGCGGCGCAGTGGCGAACGCTTCTCGGCGCACTTGCGATTGGAGCGAGTTTCCAAGCGAGTTGGATGCTCATCGAATTGGCAATCCATCCTGGCGAGAATGCATACGGCCTTCCGCTTGGTAGCACTGCGAAGCCCATGCAGTTTGGTTCGCTTCTTGCAACAGCCGTGGTGGTTGGCGCCGCACTCGCTGTCGCGCCGACGCGAAGCATCGTCACGCGAATCGCATGGCTTGGCTCCGCGGCTGTGTCATTCGCTGGACTGCTTGCGATTGCCAATCGAACCAATATTGTCGCGTGCGTCGCAGCAGTCACCCTTTCACTGCTGTTGCTCGCGTGGTGGCGACTTGGTGTTGGAAAGGCCGCGGCTGGGTTGCTTGTTGCGCTTGGAATTGCAGCGATTGCAGCTGGCGGGCTCGCGCGCGAACGACTCTTTTCGATTGAAGATGATCGCGGTGTTTCTCACTTGGTCGAACGCTACACATCGATTCGAACTTGGATTTGGGGACAGACGCTCGACGCCGTTGGTCAGCGTCCGGTTGTTGGACATGGCCGCGATGCATGGGCGGTGAGTTACGCGACGCGTATCGATGCGCTTCAAGACAGCGAACTCCCGGAACCTCGAGCCAAGTTGCTCGAACTGAACACAGCACATAGCACCTATATGCAAGCACTGCACGATCAAGGCGCGGTGGGATTCTTGCTGCTTCTCGCCACGATCGGATCGATCTTACTGTGGGGATGGATGCGGCCATCGCTCGCGTCCATTCTGTTGCTTGCGCTCACAGTGCGGTGGGCACTCACCTCGACCATGGAGAGTGAACTCAACACAAGCCACGGACTCGCGCCTTTCGGGCTTTTGCTGTTCTTGGTGATTGTTGCTGGCTGCGTCACACCGAACAAGAGCACGCTTCGATGACGGCACACGCTCCGTGCGACCCACTGCCGCGTTGCACCATTCTTGTGATCAATCTTGATCGAAGCGCTGATCGACTTGCTGCTGTCACCCGCACACTTCATGCGCTTGGTCTTCCATTTGAACGCATCGAAGCGGTCGATGGCGGCAAACTCTCCGGCGAAGAAATCTCGCAACTCGCATCAAACAATGGCTTCGCATTTTTCAAACCACTGACGCGTGGGGAGATTGGTTGCGCATTGAGTCATCGACGAGCGCTTGAACGAGTCGTCGAACTTGGATGTCCATGCGCACTGATTTTGGAAGATGATTTCGCGCTGCAGGAGGATGTCGCAGCAGATGGAGGCGCGCGCTTTCGCGATGTCCTTGCTGCGCTGTCTGCGTTAGGAACCGCGTGTCCAGATGCGGTGAATCTTTTCGGGCGACGCCCCCGCGGAGCGATCGTGCGCACACTTGGCGATAGCGCGCAACTTCTGCGCTCCGTTTCACCGCCCGTTGGCAATGTTGCTGTTTTTTGGACGCAGACAGGCGCGCGCAAATTTCTTGGTCAGCAGCCACCCTTTCGCAGGCCTGTCGATGTCGATCGCAAGCATTGGTGGGAACGCAACCTCGATGCATGCTGGATCTCACCACCGCCATGTACGGAAGGCCGCGCACTTGGCCAGCGTTCGACCATCGGCGCGCGACAAAGTTCGGGGCTCGGCTCGCGTTGCCGCAAGTTGATCTATCGAGGCATGTTTGCCGTGCAATCACAGTGGCACTTCTTCAGAATGTATGGTGTCGCTCGGTGGCTTCGCGCACAACAACGCGTGCAGGAACCTGCGTGATCAAAATTTGGTCGTGAGTAGGCTCGAATCATCCGCGCCAGAGCACAGAAAATACGCACTTTCGTATACTTCGACCATGTCGCAACTCCGCCTCGCCTTCCGCGACTTTCCTGCGGGTATCGATGTGCGCGACAACATGCTCACGCGCATTTTGATCGACTCATGCGGAGGCCAGATTGTCGAGCAACTCAGCGATGCTGATTGTATTGTTTACTCGGACTTCGGCGATGAACATCGCGCGTTCCGAGGCCGCGCGTTGTACTTTTCGGGAGAGAACGCTTTGCCCGATTTCGATGCGTGCGACTTCGCCATCACCTCGGCATACATTGATGATCCACGACACTTTCGACTGCCGTACTACGCGTTTTCTTGTCGCGATCCGCAACGACTTGTCCTTCCCGACAACTGGGACGCACGCGAAGAGATTCGCGCGAAGACAGGATTTTGCTCGTTCATGGCGTCGAATCCGCGCGCGCCAGAGAGAAACCGATGCTTTCGATTGTTGCACCGCAGTATTCCCATCGATTCGGGCGGGAAGCACTTCAACACCACTGGCGAACGCGTACGCGACAAGCACGCGTTTCTCAGTGCGCGTCGATTCAATCTGTGCTTCGAAAACACCTCGAGTGATGGATACACCACCGAGAAGTTGGTCGACGCGTTTCTCGCACGCACGATCCCGATTTACTGGGGAAATCCGCGCGTTGGTGAAGAGTTCAATCGCAATGCCATGATCTACGCGGGCGATTTCGCCTCCATCGATGCATTGGCGCGGCATGTGCTCGACATCGCGCGCGACGACGCACGGTGTGCCGAAATCCTCGCAGAGCCTCCGCTTCTTGAAAATGCAGTCGGACCAATCTTCCACGCTGCCGGATTGGCAGAAGCGCTCCAGAAGTTTTTCGCAACGCCTCATGTGCAACGCGTACGACCACTGCGCAAGCGCCGCCTCCGCGAACACTGCTACGAATCACCGTGGCAACAAACGATCGTCTCGCTGCAATGCCGCCTCGATGGACTCGCGTGGAAGTGGGGCTGGAGACGCTGAAGTCCGCTAGGCGACATGCTGCGGAGATCTCTTGTTGACCGAAAATCTCATCACACCGCGGGAAGAACACATGGCCTCCGAAACACAATATTCGAACCTTCAAGGTGAATACAAAGCCCGCTTCGCTTCGGCAAAGCGGCTGCAACTTCATCTCGGTGGGTGGGAAACGAAGCCAGGTTGGTTGATTGTGAATGTGGAAGACCGGCCTGGCGTCGATGTACGCTCGACATGCAGCGATCTCTCGATGTTTCCAGATGCGAGCGCTGTTGAGATCTACGCATCGCATGTCTACGAACATCTTGGCTACCAAGATGAACTTCCAAAAGCATTTTCAGAAGCAGCGCGCGTTCTTATGCCAGGCGGACGACTTCGCATCGCTGTGCCCGATCTTGAAGTGCTTTGCCGATTGTTTCTTGAGAAACGCGACGATGTCAACGCGCAGTTCTATGTGCAACGCATGATCATGGGCGGCCAAATGGCGCCGTTTGATTTTCATAAGTCCGGCTTCTCGCAGAACATCCTGATCGCACTGCTGAAAGAGCATGGCTTCACAGATTTCCGACGCATCGATGACTTCAAACTCTTCGATGACACATCCAAACTTCATTGGCAAGGTACGCATATCAGTTTGAATATGCAGTGTATTCGCGGCGTTCCGAAGTAAGTCTTGTTGCTGAACTCACACCGCACGGGCACTGCCCGCTGTCGCCGTCGAAACTTCGAGTGCCACCTCTGGCAAGAGGCACGATGCCAACATCACTTCATTAATGTCGATGTGCTCTTGCCAAGACTTTGTTTCCTGCGCTGCCGGATCAAGCCATGTGCGCTCCATGCGGTCACACAGTTGGAGGTGCCGCGCCAACAGATCAATGCGCGGCGACAATGCAGCAAGAAGCGACGGTGAGCGAGAGACTGCAATGCGCATTCCACCAATCGACTGAAGTCCGATCGCCAATCCAAGTTCACGAAACGCAAGTCGACGATCAATCGCGGTGAAGAGTGCTCCCGAGCGATCAAACGCCTCGAGCCCACGATCCATGTCACAGAGGAGCCGATGCACGAGGCGCTCAAAGGCGAGATCACGCGGGAGCGCACCGTACGAAGCAAGTTGGACCAGACGCGAAGCATCCAGAAGGAGCCCGCCAAGCGAAAGCGCATCGGTCGTTGCAAAGGAACTCGCTGCATCACACATCGCGCGAAGTTCCGCGCTTGCGTGTGCAACAGCCGCGTCTGCGATACGAGCCTCTTGGAGCGCCGCATCGAGTACAGCGAATGTGGCGTATCCATCCAACATGTCAGAAAGCCCTGATGCGTGCACCTGCGGACGAGTGAGATCAATGCTCATTTTCCAACGAATCTGCTTCGGGCCTCCTTCCCACGCCTCCACGACAAATGCGGCGTGCATCGTGTGTGCAAGTTCACGCGCAAACTCAAGGTATCGCAGGCGTGTCGCAGGCTCTGCAGACGCGTGAAAACACGAGAGAAGCGCACCGATCCATCGCGTGAGGTAGTGGTAGTACTGCCCGTCACGCTCCCACTCCAAATGGTCGTCGTATGGAACATGCGACGCGCGTTCTGGAAGCGGCTTGCCGATCCGAAGTCCACCGAGTGTCGGATGCAACTCCCCTGCCGGACCATCAAGCCCGCTGATCCATCCGACGCGTGCGTCATCGAGTCGATGCGTACCAAGATGAAGATGGACCAAGTCGACAAGTCGATACGCGTCAGCGCGATATCGCGACTCCCCTGTCGCCCGCGCGAGACTGAGCATCGCCTGCACCGCGAAGGCGTCGGTCCAAACATAGCGGCGCGACGCGTCGCCGGGCGCGTGAATCCCGGTACGACGCGCGAACCTCCCGAGGAGATCGCCTGCACGCGCAATGCGCGCATCGTCGCGCGACTCGCTGAGGCAGGGTCCGCCGAGGCAGGGACCCTTGCAGGGCTCGGCTTGCGCATCGCTCGCTGCGGATGAGGCATGCGACATCGGCGAAGGAAGGTAGCTCGGCTCGTCCATGGGCTCGATCGAAGCGCGTGGGGCGCATCGCGGGCACGGGGATTTGTGCGCGGAATCGATCGACGCGCATACGGGCGGACGCGAGGCGACCTGCTCGTACGATGCGCCCATGTCCGAGCCGGAAC
>JASGCF010000101.1:0-8563 GCA_030054275.1 Limnohabitans sp.
GGACGCGTGGGCGACGCTGAAGCCCCGGTCGGGACTTGAATCTGAACTGGAGCTCCGAGCAGGGCGCTCAAACCTCGCCCAAGCTTGCGAACAGGGCCCTTGCCGTTTTGGTCCACCGGAGTCATAGAGAAATCCTCAGTGCGCGATTCACGCTCTTGTGGTTTGTGTGTTGTTCCACGGGGAACAGTCGGTGTTATCGTGGTGGTTGCACAACCTGTCAAGCGGCGCGTTGATTCACAAGTTTCATGTTCCACGGGGAACAAGTTACACAGTTGTGTTATCAGACGCATTATCGCGTGATACCGTTCCGCCTCTCCGATGATGGACTTCCTCGCACATACCCACAGACGATCGCCGCTTGTTGTTGCGGTCTTGGCACTGACGGCGCATCTCTTGAGTCTTGGAAGTGGTTGGATCTGGGATGACGACTCGTATGTGACAGCAAACCCCCTGATGTCATCCGAGTCTGGTTTTGTTGACGCTTTTCTCCCAAACACGACACCTCAGTATTACCCGTTGGTCTTCGGTGGACTGTGGATTCAATACGCAATCTCGGGCAGCGATCCACTTGCATATCACCTTGTCAATCTCTTGATGCACGCCACGAACGCTGCACTGCTGTGCATCGTTCTTACGCAACTGAGAGTCAAACATGCGTTCTGGATCGCTGCGATTTTCGCGGTGCACCCAATGGGTGTTGAAACAGTGGCGTGGGTGACAGAGCGAAAGAATGTGCAATCCATGTTGTTCGCGCTCGCGAGCATCAGTGTGTACTTGCGATATCTCGATGCATCTCGCGATCGTGTTCTTGGGACATGGCTCGTGTCATTTTTCCTGTTCGTGTGCGCGCTGCTTTCAAAAACCACTGCGATCTTCGTACCACCGTGCTTGGTGCTTGCATTGCTGTGGATGCATCGTCCCATGAATCGAAAAATCGTTGTGAGCGTGGCGCCGTTCTTCATCGCCGGTATCGCCTCGGGACTCTTCACAGCACATGTCGAACGAACTGTGGTCGGGGCTGTTGGTGATGAGTTTATGTTGACATGGCTTGAGCGCCTGCAACTTGCGGGTCGCACTGCTGCGTTCTATGTCGCGCGATTCGCATTTCCAGCCGAGCAAATCTTCATCTATCCACGCTTCACGCTTGATGTGCGAAGCGTTCTTGACTGGATTCCATTTCTTTGTGGCGTCGCGATACTCGCGTGGGGTCTCTTGCAATGGAAGCGGCGCCGTGCACCACTCGTTCTGACGCTTTGGTACGGCGCGGCACTCTTCCCAGCACTTGGCTTCTTCGATGTGTGGCCATTTCGCTATTCGTTTGTCGCTGATCACTTCGCGTATGCCGCGATGCCGATCTTGGCGTTCCTTCTCGTTCTCTTAATCGTGGGAGTCTTTGCGTCGTGGCGCGACAACGCGCGCATTGCAATGCTCGGTGGAATTGTTCTACTTCTCATTCCACTTTCGTGGCGTGCGACTGCGAAGTACGACGACGAAGAAACACTCTGGGTAACAACGGCTGCGCAAAATCCAAGTGCGTGGATTGCGCACAACAATCTCGCGATGATTCAACTTGGGTACGCAGAGCAACGACAGGCCGAAGGTGACTTCACTGGGGTACGCACTGCTGCCGAGATCGCGCTTGATGCAGCGCAAAAAGCGGGGGCACTCAAACCCGATGAATTTACAAACGCCGTCAATCGCAGTGAAGCGCTGCGTCTCCTCGGTCGCCATGACGAAGCGCTCCTTGAAGCTGATCGTGCGTGTGAACTTGCGCCGTTGCGCGCGGAAGTGCATTGGTTGCGCGCGCGACTTCTCGAGCAAATGGGTCGCATCGATGAGGCGAGAGTGTCGCTTTCGCGTTGCGCGGAGCTCGGGAAGGGGAGTCGTGACGAGCGACGCGCTCGACTTGACCTCATGCGACTTGCCATCGCGGCTGGCGATACGAGCGCTGCCATCCACGAATGCAGAGTCTTGATTGAACGAACACCAGACGACGCAGATGCACTTGCGAACCTCGGTTCACTGTTGGCTGCAACTGGTGAGTTCGCAGAGGGCCGCGCCGCGTTGCGACGAGCGCTTCTTTCTGAGCGCGGATTGGCTTCAGAACAGGCTGCAATCAAGACCGCGGTTCGCTATCTCACGCTTGCGATTGAGGCGTCGCTTGACGCACGCGAGGGGGAAGAAGCGGTCACAATCGCGAACTCGCTGCTCGCGCGAACCAATGGCGATCCATCCGTTCGATATCTCTTGCTTGCGCTGCGGTTCCGAGGCGGTGAGTTGCTTGTGCGCTCCGAGATCGAGAGCCTTGCGCGAGAGGCGCGCGCTGCTGGCGCGACAGAATTCGCAGATCGTGTGGATGCGTTTCTTCGGGCAAATCCTTCGCAAACACGATGACAATGCGGTAACACCACTGCGACATCGGGTACCTTGCTGTAGTCCGGTTGTTCCGGGCACGCGCACGGGTCCGAAGGCGGTGTGATTCCGCCACGAAGGCGTCACCGTGAACTGGCTGCACAGGCAGTCAGCACAGTCGGGTCGAGTCCCGCGCGCGTCGTACTTCCTGCCTCCGCTCCTGAGGTGTGGTCGTTCGCTTCGTGCGTCGCGTGTTCGCGATCGCATCATGCGCACGAACATCACCAAAGGGGACCCTCCTCGGATGCAGGTCTGACTGGTGACCGCGTTGGAGTCGCGGTGCATGCGGCCGCTCATGCCGCTTGATGGAGTCGCAGATGAAGTGTGAACGAAATCGTGTGTTCTCGTCCCGAGCAGTCATTGTTGGGATCACAAGTGCGATTGCGATCTGTGGATCTGCGCATGCGTCGCTCGTCGAGAGTTTCGTCATCGGCAGCGGCGCGAATGCGAGTTTCGTCCAGTTCCAATTCACCAACAACAACACTTATCTCTACGAGGTGCGATACGACGCTCCTCTGACGGGACGCGGGATGTTCGATGCAATCGCCGTCGCGCAGCCGTCCTTTTTCGCCTTCACCTATGACTCATTTAGCTTCGGTGATTTCGTCACGGGTATCACCATCGGCACTGATTCCGATTTCGGTTCTGGCACGCCGCCAGACTACCTCGACTATTGGCACTACTGGACCCGTGCGAGCGCGACGGATGCGTGGACTGCATCGTTCATTGGCTTCGCGGATCGAGTCGTTTCGAATGGTTCGTGGGATGGGTGGGTGTTCAACGCTGACAGTGCGCCAAACGCCGTCCCTGCTCCGAGTGTCGTCGCACTGATGGCGCTTGCGGGCATCTCGCGTCGGCGTCGACGCTGAGTCGAAACACGACCAAGCACGAAAGTGCAACCAACCAAAGGGTGTAACTCACACACAAGCCCCGTGACGGGGCTTGTTGTTTGAGTGCCGATGCGCCAATCGTCCGCGCACTACTTCAGCGTTTTGAGATAGGCGACGACATCACGAAGTTCGCTGTCGGTCAGTACCGGACCCATCGCTGGCATCGCGCTCGCGCCGGCATTCGCGTAGCCATCGACGATGCGTTCATTTGGATTGATGAGCGAATGAAGGAGGTAGCGCGCGTCGCCGCGCGATGCAACGCCGTCGAGTGGCGGCGCCGCATTCCCGCCGCTCCCTGCGATTGCGTGGCATTTCATGCACACAGCACTCATGTGATAAAGCACAACATTTCGACCGCGGGCGATATCGCCGCCTTCAAGTGCGAGTGCTTCGTATCGCGCTGTTGGATCCGTTGCGAACGATGCCTTCCAACGCTCAAGCGCCGCAGCAACTGGTCCCTCGCTTCGACCTGTTGCAACCTCTGCGACCTCAAGTCGAAGCGCTGGATCAAGAGAGCCATCGACCAGTTGCTGCGTCAACGGCGCCAGTGCTGCGTCTGCTGCCGAGCCGAAGAACGCAAGATCACGAATCGCGCGCTGGCGCTCGATCGTAGTGCCGTGCTCGGCCGCATCTGAGAGTGCAGCAAGTGCACGCGAATCGTTCGACTCCCGCAACATCGTGCGCGCTTCTGCACGAAGTTCTGCTGCGTCAGAAGCAAGTGCGGCATCGACAGCACCCTGCAAGCGTCCAGATTTATCTCCTGCAAGTGAACGCAAACTCGAGACCCGTTCGGATGGCGAGAGTCGAGTGTCTGAAACTGCGCGCAATGCGGCTTCGGGATCGAGCGAGACTCCGTACTTCGCTGCGATATCGCGGGAGAGTGACCGCAGTGTTGGATCTGGGTTCTCTGCAAGCGACGCGAGTTTGCGCGCGAGCGTTGCCTTGAATGCACTTTCATCGCGTGCTGCGATGGCGAGCACGCGGTATGCGCCGTTCACGCGATTTCGTGGTGCACCATCCTTCCATGCGCCAAGTGCTTCAAGCGCCTCAAGTCGCATCGGAAGGGGATTTGCAGGTGACAACGCGAGATCACAAAGAAGGGATGCCGTTTCAATCGTGCCCTCTGCGAGGCAGGCCTCGATGGCGCGTCGAAGATGTGGAAACTCACTGCGATCAACAGGTAACGCACCAATCGGTGCTTCGACGCGACCACTTGGGAGTCGCCACATGATCGAACAGTGGTCGCCGCCGCCACCCTCCGCATGCAGCGCTTGAATGGCGTAGCGCTTGCCCTTCTCAAGTCGAATGGGTTTCGAACGCTGCGATGGCTGGCCTTCGTAATCTCCAGGATTTGCATAGCCCTCGACATGTGCAATCTCGACAAGCGATGTTGGATCATCACTGGCGCCGAGAAAGAGAATCGAGTCATCGTCGCTCGCAATCGCAAACTCGTATTCGCCTGTCTCTGGCGCTTCGATCGATCCGCGAATGCGAGCGATGTACTGATTGCCCGCGTTCTTTGGTGCTTCAGCAACGGCGAGTGTCTTCGATTCATCCGGAGTTCGTGTGAAAATTTCGCCTGCACGAAGATCCTCGACGGTTCCCACACGACCAAGTTTCCACACCTCTCGCGTGAAGTCATGGTTCATTCGAGGTGCTTCTGCAACAGTTGCTGACGGCGGTGTGGCAAAGCGCATGGCACTTGCGGCCAATTGCGGACGAAGTGTCAACATTGGAATGTCATTGATCGCTCGCGCTGCCTCGAGGCGAATCGTGCGCTCGGGGTCATTCAAAAACCCTGAGAGACGGGGATCACGCAACTTCCGCATCGCGAGACATGCGGCCATTCGAATCGATGCCGCAGGATCAGCCGCGAGTTCGCCGAGTCGCGCGCGATCGTTCATCCACGCCAATGCTTGTACGCCAGCGTGACGAAGGAACGGATCGCGGTCGGCATTCTCTACGATCATCGACACAACGAATGGAGCCTTCTCGCGAGCGCCCATGCGTCCAAGTGCCATCGCCGCAAATGCGCGAACGCGAGCGTTGTCGTCGGAGCAGAGTTCAGCAAGCGCATCAGCCGCAGCAATCGCACGCGCCTCTCCAAGCATCCGCGCGGCTTGTGCGCGAAGCTCAGGATCACGATCTGCGAGCACCGGAAGCACGAGTTCCCAAGGTTGCAAATCACGCGCAAGCGACTGCATTTCAATCGGGCTCGACTCACGCAATCTCGCTGCTGCTTGTTGACCAAGCGCCCACATCGCATGGATGCGAGCGAAGCGGTCGGACGCAGAGCGAACGACATCGCCGAGGAGTGAGGTTGTTTCGCGACCACGCGATGCCAACGCGAATTGCGCGCGTTGCCGAACACGACGATCTGGATGTGCGAGCAGTGACGCCAACTCATCACTGTCGCGCTGCGCGAAGCCTTCCGCAAAAATCTTCTTTACCTCGGCGAGACGCGGATCTGTGATACGAGTTGGATCCCACACCGCGTAGAGTTCGCCTTTGTCGCCAGAACCCCAACCACCACCCCAGTCGGTGATGTACATCTTGCCGTCGTAGCCAAAGTCAACATCTGTCGGTAGCACATTTTCAACAAACGGATGCTCATCGACGACCTTGAAGCCCGCTCCGACAGGTTCAACCGCAAATGAGAGAATCCGTGAGTAACTGTCGCCACCGAGGAAGTCGCACAAGAAGAAGTGATCGTTGTATCGCTCGGGTAAGCCAAGGCCCGGATAGAACACGAGTCCCGATGGTCCTGCGCCAACATGATCGAGTGGTGGCAGCGTCCACGCTGGTTGCAATGGGTTGGCTTCCTTCACCTTCATCTCTTCAAATCGATGCGGCGCAAGATCGGGGCGAAGATGCCAGATTCCCTCTTGATTCCACGGTCCGCGCTGATTCGCGCCCTCGAGTGTTTGGTAGTCCATCGACCAACCCGTCTCGCCACCTTCCATGCAATAGACGAAGCGCGCTTTGTCGCCGCCGTCTGAGTTGTTGTCGCCGGTGAACAGGTTGCCGTAGTTGTCGAACGCGAGTTCTTGCGGATTGCGCAAGCCTGTGCAGTAGAGTTCAAGTTCGCTGCCATCGGGGTTCATACGGAACACAGCGCCCGAGCGAGGATCGTGCAACACAACGCCGTCGGATGTTCGTATGTCGTAGCCGCGATCACCGATCGACCAGTAGACTTTGCCGTCGTAACCAAGAACAAGGCCGTGCATGTCGTGGCCGCGCAGCGCGACGCGCACGCCGTAGCCCGAGGAATCCTTTGCAACGATTTCAGCAACGCCGTTGCCATCTGTATCGATGAGTCGCCAGAGATGCGGAATATTGGTGTAGAAGATGTTGCCATCGAGAGCGAGAAGTCCAGCACCAGTTCCATCGAGTGGATCGTTGAACGGTCCAGCGAAGAGCGTGCGAGTTTCTGGGATGCCATCGCGATCTGCGTCTGTAAGTTTCGTGACGCGATCTGCGTACTTCGAGTAGTACGCCATACCGCCCTCGCGCTTTGATGCCCACTTCTCGTACATCTTGAGGCGGTCGTTCACCGTCTCGCACGCGATGTCGTCGAGCAACCAGTACGAACTGTGGCGATTGTCTTCAACCCCGAGATCTTGACGATCGCTTTCTGCGAAGTAGAAATCGCCGCGCTCATCGATCGCAAAGGCGACTGGATCGTCAAGGAGAGGGAAGAGAGCGATGGTTGACTTCGTGAGACCCGCGACAGGCTTGATCTTGCACGCCGCGTTGTCAACCTGAGGTGTCGAAGTCGTAGCAGGCGTGGAAGACGCGGCAGGGTTCGAAGTTCCAGCAGAACCATCGCCATGCTGAGATGGGGGCACGGGCCCGCTGGTCATGCCAGCGGAAGCGAATCCCATCACTGAGACTGGAATGGTCAGAACAAACGACGCAAGAGAAGCGCGCATCGTGTCATGCTAGCGGTGCGATCCACGCTACCGAAGCGTGCAGGTGCGTTCAATGGGAAGTTGGTTCGGATGGGAACTACTCATCGGACCTTTCCAACGACGAGGGTGCTGAAGCAGCGATTGAGCCGTGATTGCGGCGAAGGATCTCGTCGATAAAGCGTGAGCCTTGCATCGCCTCAATGAGCGCCTGTTCGAGCGCTTCGCGCGTTCGCGGAACCTCGGAGCGCTCGGATGCTGCCGCGAGTGCGCCAAGTCCGTCGGCGTAACTGGCACGGAGAAACGGCCACGCTTCGTTCGCGCGACCGGCGTAGACGAGTTCCAAGAATGCATCAAGCACAAGTCCGAGGGCTTTGTCGGTACGAAAATCGATGGGGCCATCAGGCTTTGCGGCGCTTGCGAGTTCGCGAACTTGTGTTCGAATCTTGGCGAGCTGCGTGGAATCGGGCGCGTCGGTTGGGGACGGATCGTTCCAAACAATTCCCCATGGAGTGGGTATGCCTTTCAGCGAGACCGATGGGCTGTTCGCGCCCGAAGTGAGCCAGTACGCATAGGTCAGGTCGTACCAAACCCAAAGATCGGGCTCGGCCATCGACGGGTCTGACTTCACAAAGCCACCCTCGCTGAGAACGGCGTAGGGCAGGAACTCAGGCAGGCGTTCATCGGAATCTGTCGCGTAGAAGACATAGGTCTCACTCAAGCCAAGGGAGCCGCCCGAATCGGACCGTATCCAGAACAGCGGGACCTCGCCTTTGGTGTGTGGATCGAGAATCCGCGCGGTACCGACAGACGGGTACGACATGGTGGACGCGTAGACGATTCTTCCGGCCTGGCGGACCTCGACGAGGGGCAAACCGATGTCGTCCGACCATCGGGGACGCGAGATCGTCACATGCGTTTCGCTCCATACATGGGTCTCTGTGACTCTATATCGAGGGAGAAAAGCGCGTTCGAAGCCCTCGAAAGCCCCGTTCCAAAGCCAAAGGGCCAGGCCGAGCGTCGATGTGAGAAGTCCAATTGACTTCAATAGTGGGCTTGGACGCGAGTCGCGAGATCCACCTGGTACGCCGACCGTGTTTCCACATTCAGGGCAGCGCGTGTCTTTGGGAATTGCTTCGGTTGTGGTTTGGGCAAGGCTGTAATGACATCGAGCGCAGAGCAGTTTGTCAGACCGCCAACCCTTCCGGCCGAGAGTGAAGGCGACAGCGCCGATCAGAAACAAGGTCACGGCAAGCCAATCGAGTGCGCCGTTCCAGAAGTGTTCCATGGCGGGAGTATCGGTAGGAATATCTGCCCGCCGCCACTCCATAAGTCGTGCACATGAGTCGTGCA
>JASGCF010000101.1:8663-9870 GCA_030054275.1 Limnohabitans sp.
AGTCGTGCACATGAGTCGTGCATCGGACACGATGGGTCGCGACGAACATATCGTCTGCCCGCGAACGCGGTACAGACCCAGTCCTCACCGTGAGGACTGCCTAGGTGCGTAGGCTGCGTTCTCGGAGGTCGGGGTTCTGACTCACGACCAAAGTAAGAATTCACCCGAAGGAACAGCACATGCTCGGAAAGACAATTTCAGTTCTCTCACTCGCAACCCTCTCCACCCTCGCGATCGTCGGCGTTGCGGCAACGCAAGATGCGAAGCCCGCGACCGCTGCAGCGAAGGCAGATGCCTCAGGCAGTTACAAGATCGACGATGTCCACTCAAGCGCATTCTTCCGTGTCATGCACGCTGGCGCTGGTCAATTCTGGGGTCGATTCAACGATGTTTCTGGTTCCATGAGCTTTGACGCCGGTGGCGCACCCACGGCTTTTGATATCTCGATCGCGATCGGAAGCGTCGACACTGCCAATGAGAAACTGGACGGCCACCTCAAGAGTCCAGACTTCTTTAACGAAGCTGAGTTCCCAGCGATGACCTTCAAGTCGACAAGCGTGAAGAAACTCGCGAATGGCATGTTTGAGGTGACAGGTGATCTTTCGATGCACGGCGTGACGAAGTCGATCACAGCCAATCTTGAAGTCACCGGCCACTCGAACATGATGGGTAAGCGCGCTGGTGCGGAAGCGACATTCACCGTCAAGCGCAGTGAGTTTGGAATGAACTATGGCGTTGAGAAGGGTGTGCTTGGAGATACGACGCGCGTGCTCGTCAATCTTGAAGGTGTCGCTGGATAACACAACAGCGGATACCACCAACTGCGACAGGAGTGAAGTCGGCGGTACTGCAAGCGATCGCACGAACGAGACGAAGTTCGGCGAGACACGCAACCTACGAGACTTCCGCCACGAAAAGCCTTTCGTCGAAAGACCTTCGACACTCGCTCGCCCGACCGAATCCACACGGCCCCGTGGGTTCTGCCGGGCGGCGTTGTTTTTACCGTGAGACCTCTCTACCGTGAGACCTCTCTACGGTGAGAATACGGAACGACTGGTTGAGTCGATTGAGAAACACATCGGAATGGACGCATCTATCCCGATCAAAAAGTGCTGAAGAATTTTTCGATTCAGGCTTGCGCTTCTGAAATCGACTCGTACTATCCGCGCCGCTGCGGTCGTAGGCAGCGAACGAAAGACCGCGAAAG
>JASGCF010000471.1 GCA_030054275.1 Limnohabitans sp.
CTGCTTCCGTCACCGGTTGCGTCTTGCGGAGAGCGATTTCGTCCGCGAGTTGCTGACGACCTTCCATCGCAGCCATTTGCTCGGCGGTCAGGTGGTCGGCGCGCGTGATCATCGAGCGAAGCAACTTCTCGCTGAGTCGAGCATCGCGCTCGATCGAGGCGAGCTTCTGCGCGTCGCACTTGAAGTAGGTGAGGAAGTAGACGCCACGCTTGTTGCCCTTGATGTCGTAGGCAAGGCGACGCTCATCCCACTTACACAGGCTCACGACTTCAGCGCCGCCCTTGGACAGAATCTCAAGAACATGGTCGGCTGCCGACTGGAGGTCTGCTGCAACCGTCTGTGGGAAGAGGAACATGCCTTCGTAGGCGTTGGTACGGGTTTCAGACATTGTTGTTTCCAATCTGATTGCTGCGGGTTTCGCAGCGTGGTTGATGAATGGTTGAGTTCGCGGGATTCGCATCCACATCAGGTTTGGTCGCAGAAGATGGCGACGGAGGCTGGGGCGGTGCTTTGGGTTGTTTCGCCGACGCATCGTCGGCACGGCGGTTGAAACGATTCATGGCCTCCGTGATGCCGCGAGTGACCCAACATGCCGCAGCGTCGCATGCGAGACCGATGGCCTCGTCGACAAGCGGTTGTTGGTCCTCACGAAATCGGCCAAGCACATAGTCGCGTTGCGGGATTCGCCCCGGTGCGTCGACGCCAATGCGGCAACGCGCGTAGCGGTGTGTCCCAAGTCGCGATTCGATGTCGGAGAGGCCGTTGTGTCCGCCGGCGCTTCCTTCCGTGCGAAGCCGAATGGCTCCGCAAGGGAGGGCGATGTCGTCGACGATCACAAGAAGGTCGCGTGTCGCGTCGAGTTTGTAGAAGCGAAGAGCTTCGACCACCGAAGTTCCGGAGAGGTTCATGTAGGTCATCGGCTTGAGAAGGAGAACCTTCTCGCCGCCGACATCGCCTTCCGACGCAAGCGCTTGGAAGCGCGCGCGTGGCGTGTGTGATGCTTCGCAGATTCGACGCGCCAAGCGATCGACACAGTCGAAACCGACATTGTGTCGGGTTCGCTGGTACTCGATGCCTGGGTTGCCAAGACCTACGACGATCTTCATGCGTGTCTCGTTGTGAACTCGATTGGTGTCGAACGCTTCGCGCTCTTACTCGCGCAACGGTGCGCGAAAGAGATTTACTTCTTCTCTTCCTTCTTCTCGGCTGCTGGTGCTGCCGCCGCAGGTGCTCCGGCTGCTGCTGGAGTCGCTGCTTCGCCAGCCGCTTCTTCCTTGACCGTCTGTACGCGCACGATGACCGCGTGTGGGTCGGTCGCGAGTTCGGTGCCCGCAGCAAACTTGAGGTCGCCTGCGGTGAAGGTTTCGCCGGTCATCGTGGTCATGTCGACGCGGACATGCTCAGGAATATCACGCACCTTGCAACGGACCTGAATATCCGCGAGTTCGTGGACGACAACGGTGCCCGACTTCTTCGCAGCTTCCGGCGCGCCGAAGAACTCAAGGCTCACGGTGACCGTCACGACTTCGTCGAGGTTCACGCGCGCGAGGTCCATATGGATCACATCGTCGCCCATGAAGCCAAACTGCAGATCCTTGACAAGGCAGGTCTCGGTCTTTCCACCGATATTGAGATTCATCACATGCAGGCCGCGCTTCAGTGCGCCGACGGTGATCTTCTCATCGACATGCACCGACAGCGGCTCAGAGCCGTGGCCGTAAATGACTGCTGGGAGGCGGCCCGCTGCGCGAAGACGCTTCGAGTAGCGGCTGCCGAGGCGATCGCGGTGCGTTGCCTCGATGGTTGGAACTTCCTTTGCCATAGTGAACTCTCCGAAACTGAAAAGGGGTGAATAAAGCGAAAGTGAAATGCGCTACCGCTTGACGCCAGCGCCATGGCGGAAGAGCGCAGAGATGGATTGATCGTGGTGGATGCGATGGATGGCTTCGCCGAGCAGCGTGGCCACGCTCAGAACTTCAAGCTTCGATTCGAGCGCTTTGGTGCGCGCACCGCAGGGAATGGTGTCTGCAACAACGACCTTCGAAATCGGACTTTCCAGAAGCCGCTGCATGGCAAGACCAACGAGGACCGGATGTGTGCATGCAGCGATGACATCTTTTGCACCGCGTTCGACGACCAGTT
>JASGCF010000102.1 GCA_030054275.1 Limnohabitans sp.
TGTTGTTGCCGATGCAGCGTTCGCACTCAACCTTCCACTTGTTGCCGCGATTGGTCACGAAGTTGACACCAGCGTGATCGAGTTGGTTGCAGATCGGAGAGCAAGTACGCCAACGCAAGCGGTCATGCTGCTTCTTCCAGATACAACGGCACTGCGTGAGCGCCACGAGCGCATGATGCGTGAACTTCGCAACACCATGCGTTGGTCGTTGCAGGCGCGCCGCGAGCGCATCGCTGCGTTGGAGCGAACGACGGCTCTCGCCTCCCCAACACTTCGCATTGCAGAGGCGCGTCGATCGACCGATCAGTTGGGTGGAAAGTTGCGTGCGCGTATCGGTGAGCAACTTCGCTGTGAGCGCGTGCGCCTTGATCGACTTTCCGTACAACTCGCGCAGCATTCACCTGCCGCGCGTGCAGCACTCGCGCGCGCATCGATCGCCGCGATGCGGCCGCGCCTTGCGCGCGCGGTTGCGCAGTTGTTCGCGCGCGAGCACGCGGCGCTTGTCAATCTTGAGCGGCGACTTCGGTCTTCGGGTCCGCAGGAAACACTCGCCCGCGGTTACGCGATTCTGACGACATCAAGCGGTGAACTTGTGCGCTCGATACGAACTGTGACGCCCGGTACATCGATCGTCGCCCAAGTCGCAGATGGCCGTCTCGAGACGCGGGTTGCATCGGTGGTCGAGCAAGGAACGGAACGATCGGACGATCTCGCTCGATCGGCGCAGAAGGGCGTGTCGAAAAAGTGATACAACAGCGGGCGGGGCTGTCACCTCGTATGCACTTCCGTGCTTTACGCGCTTCCGGCATGCGGTGACATGGTGCAATGACATGGTGCAATGACATGGTGCGGTGACATGGTGCGGCGACATGGTGCGGCGACATGGTGCGGTGCGTGCTCTTTGAAATGCCGAGACTGCTCGGCGGAGGACTTGCGTGGCTCGGAAGACACTGACAACAACTCATGACGGAAGCACAGAGAGCGCTTCCGAGGTGCCATCAACGCTTGACGCGTCGATCGCGCAACTTTCCTACGAAGATGCGATGAACGAACTCGAGCGCTTGGTCGAGTCGATCGAACAAGGCGATGTGGGACTCGAAGCGAGTCTGAAGTCGTATCGCCGCGGCGAGCAACTCTTGCGACATTGCAAAACGCTTCTTGAGAAAGCGGAAACGACGGTTCGGCAACTTTCCCTCGCCGACCTTGAGTCGGGTAGCGAATCGAAGTAGATCGCGGATCACGATGCAGGACGCAGACTTCAATCTTCTCTTTGCGATTTGGGCACCCGTCGCTGTGGGAGGGCTCTTCGTATTCCTCTTCGGAGCATGCGTGGGCAGTTTCCTCAATGTGCTTGTGTGGCGACTTCCGACCGGTCAGTCGGTGGTGACGCCGCCGTCGCGCTGCCCGCTGTGTGGCCATCGATTGAAGTGGCACGAGAATCTTCCGATTCTTGGTTGGCTTTTGCTCCGCGGACGCTGCAGCGCGTGCAAGGCGAAGATCAGTGCGCAGTATCCGTTGGTCGAACTGTTGGTTGCGCTTCTCTTTCTCGCGGCCTTTGTGATGTTCTATGCGCCCTTTGAACGCGCGCCTGGAACTTGGATGGCTGACGCGGCGAGTCCGTGGTGGCACTTGCAGGGGTTCGGCCGTTCATGGGCTGCGTTTCTCGTCGTGGTGGTGGCTCTTGCGGGCTTGGTGGCGATGACGATCGTCGATGCGAAGACGATGCTGATTCCGGTCCAAATCCCCACGACGGTGACGCTCGTTGCCTTCGCGGGCTGGTTGGTACAAGGGTTTCTTCCAGAAAGCCGAGCGCTGCGCGAGTTCGTCCCCATTCCGGTGGCGAGTTGGACTGTGACCTTTGGTGCTGTCGGCATGATGCTCGGACTGGGTGTCTCGCGCTGGCTTGTCGCGACGGGGCGGTTGCGGCAGAGTTTTGCGGATTGGGCCGACCATGTGAAAGAGGGCGACGACGGCAGCGCGTACCCGCACGCGCGGCGCGAGATGATTGCGGAAATCATGTTCATCTTGCCTGGAGTGGCGGGTGCGGGCGTCGCATGCGTGTTGGCGAGGCTTGTCGGCTACACCTCATCCGAAACCGTGTGCCAACCCATGACGCTTCTCGGCGGCTCGATGATCGGTTGGATCGCGGGCGGCGCGCTTGTGTGGAGTGTTCGCATTCTCGGCTCGCTTGCCTTTGGCCGCGAGGCGATGGGGCTTGGCGATGTGCATCTTCAAGCCGCGGTGGGAGCTGTACTTGGGTGGAAGGTGGCCGTACTCGCCTTCTTCGTCGCGGTGTTCATCGCGCTCGGATGGGCCATCGCGTCGGTGCTCTTACGGAGCTTCGGACGCTTCTTCCAACGCGAGATTCCTTTCGGGCCGCACCTTGCGATCGCTGCGGTGCTCTTCGTGGTGGCGCGGCCTGTGGTGGTACAGGGCGTCGATCTCTTTGCCCGCGGGATCGAGTCCATGGTTGGCGGAGGAAGGCTCGAACTCATCGAAACCCGTCGAGCAGGATCCGAACCATCAAGTCGATCCGCCGAAAAAACGCGAAGGTTCCCATCGGCAGAACTTGCGCAACCCACCGACCAACGGTGAAATGCCGCCGCGGCGACGGATCCGAGGACGGAGCCTCGAGCGCGCCGCACGCATCTGTTCTCTTTGGAAGGGACGCCACCCACATGCAAGGCACACACATCTTTGGTTTCCGGTCTGTTCTTCTCGCCACACTCTCAGTGGGCGCATTCCTTGGCGGCTGCAATAGCGCGCAGAAGGACGAACTCGCGATGCTGAAGGAAGCAAACGCGCAGTTGACGATGGAGCGTGATGACGCGCGCAACGCCCTCGAACAGAGCGAGCAAGAGCGTCGCCGCCTCGATCAAGAAGTTGCGACACTGCAGACGAAGGCGAGCGAAGTTCCGCCAGCCGCCACCGCGCAAGCTGCGCCAACCACGCCGAAACTCGATCTTCCCGAGGGCGTGACCGCTGAGATGCAGAACGGCGTTCTGACACTCACGATCGAAGGCGATGTGCTGTTTGATTCGGGCAAGGCATCGCTGAAGTCCGACGCGAAGAAGACCTTGGACAAGGTCACCTCGGAGATCAAGAAGAAGTATCCCGAGAAGCGTTTGCGTCTCGCTGGCTTCACAGACACCGATCCGATCAAGAAGTCTGGCTTCAAGACCAACTATCACCTCGGCTTTGAACGCGCCTTCAGTGTCGGCGAGTACATGTCGGGCAAGGGCATCGCGAATTCCAAGATCGAGTATTCGTCGTTCGGCCCAGATATGCCGAAGTCGTCGAAGAAGGAATCACGCCGCGTCGAAATCGCGATCGTGAACGAGTGATGCACTCACTCGTGTGCACGAGGTTGGCGAACGCGAAACGCTCGTCTCTACCCGTGAAGCGCGTCTGAACCAAGCGCCCCTCGCATCGAATTCGGTGCGAGGGGCGTTTCACTTTCGGGCGCGTGTTGTCCGCGATGGAATTCCGTTACTTTGGAAACAACTCAACATCCAACCCTTCCGCGCGAATCTTCTCGATGAGGAGATTCACCTTTGCCAGTGCGTCGTCAAGCCGTTTTGCTGCATCGGCGAGGCCGTCGTAGAGCGCCGGATCCTTCATCAAGCGACCGATGGTTCCATCGCCAGTGCGCGCGGCCAAGAGCACTCGGTTCAATTCATCAAGTGTCGATGCGGCGCGATCAAGGACCGGAAGCGCACCGGCGCGAACCGCCTGTGCGTCATGCGCCAAACTATCCGCAAGCGCCTCGATGCGCTGCGCCATGCGGCTTGCATTCGTCATGAGTTCGCTGGCTCCATGCACGGCATCGCGTGCATCGGTGCGCAGTTGTTCGTCGTCGAGCCACGACTGCGCCGAGACGAACGCTTGCTCGGCACGCACAAGCGTGTCGTTGAGTTTGCGCATCGCAACCCGCACACTCTCGGGGTTCTCTGCTTCGCCTGCCTTCGGTGCTTTGACCAATTCGTTCAGATTGCGCGCGAGCTCACCGATCTCGGCAAAGTTGGCAAGCAGGGGCTTGATCTCCTTGCTGACACGATCGACCAGTCGACTTTCGAGCGGCTCGACTTCGCCGCGCAAGATGAGTTTCCCGTCGATCGGATAGGCGCGCTGATCGGGCGCGATCGGCAGGGCTGCTGTGAGTTCAAGTCGTGCACCCGAGCCAAGCAGCGACGCTTGCACGCTCGGCGTGCTTGGATCCGGAACGAACACACCTTCGTCGATCAACGCCTGTACGAGCACAGGACGGTCAGGGTCACTCCAAATCCGCACGCTTTCGACCGCGCCAACGGGCACTCCATTGAGCGTCACGAGACTTCCTTTGCGCAGACCGCCTGCGTCGTTGAAGGCAACTTGCAGTTTCCAGCGCTCGCTCAAGAACGGTTCGATCTCGCCAAAGAGGAAGAGCAGCGTCGAGCCGCCGGCAAGCGCGCCGATCGTGCAGAGGCCAACCAGCACATTGCGCACGCGTTCTCTCATGAAATATCTCCTGACACTCGGGCGCTCTCGCGGTTTGCAGCAGTCACTTCGCGAATCGCGCGAAGTTCGTCGTCGCTTGCTTCACCGCGCAAGAATCTTCCAACCGTCGGGTCATCCGAACGACGGAACTCTTCTGGATCTCCATCAAGCACGACCTGACCGTCGTACAGCATCACCATGTGGTCAGCGACCTTGAACGCGCTTGTGAGATCGTGGGTGACCACGATACTCGTCACGCGCAACTCCTGCTTGAGTTTGATGATGAGTTCATTGATCACATCCGAGCGAATTGGATCAAGGCCTGTGGTCGGCTCGTCGTACAAAACGATTTTCGGTTCCAGCACCACAGCGCGGGCAAGCGCCACGCGCTTCTGTTGTCCGCCCGACAACTCCGAAGGGTACTTCTCGATGGTGGATTCGAGGCCGACCAATCGCAGCACGCGCCGCACGCGCGCCTCCTCGTCGTATGGCGACTCGCCCTCAAGTTCGCGCATGGGAAATGCGATGTTGTCGTAGACAGTCATCGAATCGAACAACGCGCCTTGCTGAAAGAGGAACCCGAACTGCCGTCGAATCGGCGCAAGTTTGCGCTCGCTCAATCGATCCACGCGCTCGCCCTCGTAAAGCACGCGGCCTTTGTCCGGCTTCAGAAGCCCGACAAGGTGCTTCAGAATGACGCTCTTTCCGCAGCCTGAAGGCCCGAGGACCACCGTCGTCTTGCCGCGTGGAAACGCCATCGAGACGCCGCGCAAAACCCGTTGCTTGCCGAATGACTTTTCAAGTCCCTCGATGCGAACTGGGGCGTCGATCGGCGAAGTCCGCACAACGCCCCAGCGAGTTGTCGCAGCGCCGCCCGAGTTTGGCGGGGTCGAATTGGAAGGCTGCGCGTCTGCGTGCATCCCCGTATGATCGGCGCGGTGTCGTCCAATGCGCAAGTCCCTTCTCAAGAATCAGCGCCGACCAGCGTCACGGTGACGCATGAGGGGCCGATCATCCGCGTGGAGCGGCTTGAGTTTGCTGCTGGATTGAGTGCCGACGGACGCGTGCGTCCGGCCATGGTGCGCGATGTGGTGCGGCATCCCGGCGCCGTGACCGTGATTGCCGTTCGAGACGATGGCGCACTTGTGTTGGTGCGAAATCGTCGCGTGGCGGTCGATCGCTGGTTGATCGAGTTTTGCGCTGGCAAGCTCGAGCGCGGGGAAGATCCTGCGATGGCTGCTGGTCGCGAACTTGAGGAAGAAACGGGTTACAGCGCGCAGCACCTCGTGAAATTGGGAGCATTCTTCACGACACCAGGTTTCTCAGACGAAATCATGCATGTCTTCTTGGCGACGCAACTCAGGCCAGTCGCGCAGAGGCTTGAACCTGGCGAGGAACTTGAAGTGGTGATCATGCGGCAATCGGAATTAGAATCTGCGATTGCGTCTGGGGCTGTGAGCGACGGAAAGACGCTTGGCGCGTATCTGCTTTGGACATTGCAGCGTTCTGGTGGCGCACTCGGCGGAGATCTGTCATGAGTCCATGGGAAGAAATCGACGAGCGCGAGCGGCCATCTGGTTTCGGTGGCAGTTGGCAAGGTGCACGGCCAACCTTCGACGACCCGATGTCGTGGGCGTTCCCCATACTGCGCGTTGCTGGCATCACCGTGCGGGTGCACCTGTTCTTTCTCGTTTTCGTGCTCGCCACGCTCTCGAAAGCGGCAAGCAACGCAGCGGGCGGCGGGGTTGGGCTTCTTCCGGCAGCAACCGGACTTGGGATTCTGTTCACCGTGATCCTTTTGCACGAGTTCGGGCACTGCATCGCCTGTCGCGCAAAGGGCGGGCGTGCAGACGAAATTTTGCTTTGGCCTCTTGGTGGACTTGCAGCGTGTACGCCTCCCGAAAGGCCGTCTGCGCACTTTTGGACGGCGCTTGGCGGACCTCTTGTGAATGTGGCAATCATGGCAGTACTCACGCCATGGATTGGGCTCTCAACGGGACAGTGGTGGGGCGTTGCGATTCCGAATCCACTTGATCTTGGTGGCATGCTGCAGCGTGAAGAAGTCGGCGACTGGCCTCACTTGGTCGTCTTGATGACCAACTACATCGCGTGGACGCTCCTTCTCTTCAATCTGATCCCGATGTTTCCGCTCGACGGTGGTCGGTTGCTTCAAGCGGTGTTGTGGAAGAAGCAGGGCTATGCGCGTTCGATGCGTACTGCCTGTCGGAGCGGACTCGTTGGTGCAGTTCTGATTGGCATCGTCGCGCTTTCCCTCGAAAGCACATCGTTGCTTGCGATCGCGCTCTTCGGCGGTGTGGTTTGTTTCGCCACGGCGAAGCAACTCGATCGTGAACGCGATTTCTTGGGTTTTGAACCTGATCCCGCTGAACTTGCGGCCATGGAGGGTTTGGACGACGAATCCGTCGACACAGGTGGCGATGCAGGATCATCACGCGAAACGGGCATGACAACCAAAGGCGGCGGACGACGCACTTCGTCGCGAGGTCCAACAAATCTTGGGCGTGGTAGTTCTCCAGATGCAGCGCGCGATGCGGCGAAGCACAAAGAGGCGCAAGCGAAGGAAGCAGAGATTGATCGCATTTTGGCGAAGATCGCGCGCGAGGGCATTGCCAGTCTTACGCCAAAGGAGCATGAAATCCTCAAGCGCGCGACCGATGAGCGTCGCGGTGAGTAATCGCGGGAAGAACGATGGTCGCGCGAGTTGAAGGGTTTGGCGAGTGAGAGGGCAGAAGTTCATAAACCCCGTACACTCCCGCGGATGGGCCTTGCCGACCGAGACTACGCGCGCGAAACGCCAACGAATGGACGACCTGCGAAGCGTGCTGCGCGCGTCTCACATCGATTTCCTGCGTATGTCATTTTGATCATGGTCTGCGCTGCGATCTTTGTGATCGACATGATGCTTCCGAAGGTCGAAGTGCAAGCAAGCGACTGGCAAGTCATGCAGGGGAAGGAACAAGCGTTTCAAGATCTGCGCGCTGCCAAGGCTCCTGTCACGCTCATGCGTGATCGACCGAATCCGGTTGGTGTTGGATATGTCTATGTCGTGCCCGGCAACCTTCCGCCGCAAGTTGCGATGTCGGTCGATCCTATTGCTCGCGCCGAGTACATGCTCGTCTCGCCGCTGCGCGCGTATCTTCAATTCACGACCGCGAAAGCGCTTTGGTCCATCGACCCAACCGATGGCATGCAAGGTGGCGAGTTTTGGCGATTCATCGGTTACGGCTTCTTGCATGTCGGGTTGTCGCACTTGGTGCTCAACATGCTCGGCCTTTGGTTCTTCGCCCCGATTGTCGAAGATCGTTTCGGTCGCTCGCGATTCCTCGCGATCTTCCTTGTGAGCACCATCGCCGGTGCGTGCTTGTATCTCGTACTCAATGCGATGGGAATCGCATGGCTCAAGATGCACGGCCCAGGCTCGACGCTCGCAGGGCTTCTCTTCAACGATCCGTACACGCCGCTCATCGGTGCGAGCGGTGGGGTCTATGGCATTATTCTGGCTGCAGCGTGGCTGCGTCCCGACGCGGAAGTGTTGCTCTTCTTCGTGATTCCCATGCGGCTGCGTACGCTCGCGATCGCGCTCATCGCCCTTTCTGTGTTGTCACTCCTTCAGCAGGGAAACAACGCAGGTGGAGAGGCTGCGCACCTCGGCGGAGCGATCGCAGGTTGGTGGGTTGCACAACGACCGCATTTGGTCGACGGTTTCTTCGATTTCTTCGGAAAGCGACAGACTTCCAGTGGAACCTATCAACGGCCTGCCAAGGGTTCGCTTCGGTCTGCGCCGGCCACAGCCGAGGTTGACCGCATCCTCGACAAGGTGCGCGACAAAGGACTTGGGAGTTTGACCGACAAGGAGCGCGCAACACTGCGTGCAGCGTCGGACGCAGAAGAGCGCAACTCGCGAGATCGAAACGGAAACGGGCATGGCGGCAGGTCGTGATGTCATTCGCTTTGAAGTGACTGCGTTTTCACGCGGCACCCGCGCGCGTCGTGGCGTGGTCACCACGCCGCACGGCACCTTTGAGACGCCCGCATTTATGCCTGTCGCAACCGCCGCGACCATGAAGGGCCTTACGCCCGATCAAATTCGCTCCACGGGCTCGCAGATCATTCTCAACAATGCGTATCACCTCATGCTGCGACCAGGCGCAGAGCGCATCGCGCAGTTTGGTGGCAGTCACGAATTCATGCGTTGGAACGGGCCGATCCTCACCGATTCTGGCGGATTCCAAGCGTGGTCGATGACCGAAGGAACTCGCATGTCCGAAGAGGGCGTCGAGTTTCGTTCGTTCGTCGATGGCTCGAAGATCATGTTGTCGCCGGAGCGATCGATCGCAGTGCAGAACGCGATTGGTTCGGACATCATGATGGCGTTCGACGATTGTCCGCCGGCACTTGCACGCGAAGAGGCGCCAGACGATCCGCAACTCTCGCGCAAGCGTCGGTCGCGACCAGAAGATCATCAGCGTCGTCTTGAAGACGCAATCGATCGCACGGCGCGATGGCTTGAGCGCTGCATCCGTGCGCATCAGCGGCCAAGCGAACAGGGGCTCTTCGGCATCATCCAAGGTGGAACAGACCTTGCGCTTCGGACCCGAAGCGTCGAACAGATTTGTGCGTTCGACTTGCCTGGCTTTGCGATCGGCGGTGTCGCGGTCGGCGAAAGTCCCGAAGAGATCCACCGCACCGTCGCTGAGGTCGCCCCAATGTTGCCCGCAGACCGGCCGCGCTACCTCATGGGCGTTGGCTACGAGCGCGACATCGTCGCTGCCGTCCGCGCTGGGGTCGATATGTTCGACTGCGTGCTCCCAACGCGAAACGGGCGGAAAGGGTACGCCTTCACTCGCGAGGGGCCGCTCCGCATCCGAAACGCGCGCCACACGGTCGATCCGACCCCTCTCGACCCGACCTGCGACTGCCTCGCCTGCGCCGGTGGGTTCTCGCGGGGTTATTTGCGGCACCTTTTCATGGCCGAGGAAATGCTCGGACCAACCCTTCTCAGCATCCACAACATCCGGCACTTCCAACGCCTCATGGTGGACATTCGGACCACGATCGTGGATGATGCGTGGCCTTCCTTCGAGGCGCGATGGCCGGTCCTTCAGGCTCCCGCACACGCCCCCGACGCAGGGCTCGGAAACCCGTCCCGTAGCCAAGCGACAGAGGGTGCCCCGTAGGGCCAAGAACACTTTTTCGGCGCTGCCGTGAGGTCGTTCGCGATGGGATTCAGATTGAACCGGCCGACCAGTTCGGTCGAGTGAGGTGCGTGTCAATGCAAGGAAATTCGCCAGTGGCTTTCACCGTTTCGAACACACCAATCACGACCGCGGGTGCCCCAGTGAGCGTTGGC
>JASGCF010000472.1 GCA_030054275.1 Limnohabitans sp.
GATCCGCTGACACTTGCGTTTCCGAACGCGCTCCCTGGCGATCACATCGCATACACAAGCGACGACCTCGCGGAACACGGCGGATTCTGTGGCGCTGATCACGATCATGCGCACGGAAACGGCGGCATTTTCGGCAGCGGCAGCGATGCGGGCAATGGTGCAAGCGAAGGCGGTCTTGCTGGTGACGGCGGCACCGCGGGCGCAAACATTTGGGATACGCAAATCCTCATCGACTGTGACTTCCCGTTCTACAACCGCGCTGGCGGGACGATCGACGCAACCGCGCGACGCTCCGAGACGATCATCAATATCTCGAACACACAGTTCAAATTTCAGGTGGGCATTCGCCACCTGATTTCTGGCATCGTCGTTCGCAATACGGCCGCAAGTGATCCGTACGTCGGTGTCGCGCTCTGCACGAATACGCCGCAAGATTTGCTGGCGCAGACAGGCGTGCTTTGGACGAATGTCCAAGGCGCGCCGTATGCATCGCTCACTCGAGACATGGTGCACATGTTCACAGGCCGAATCTCGACCGGCATCATCGGCTGCGCGTACGTCGGCGATGTCTGCGCCAACGCCGCGGACTACGTCGCGCACGGCGTCTCTGCGATCGACTTCATCGCAAACACTGCACTCAGCACCGACCTCTTCGCACACGAAGCCGGACACAATTGGGGCGCGAATCACTGCACGTGCGCTTCTCCTGCGTCGACAATGAACCCCTCACTGACAGGCGCGAACACGTTCCTGAACTCTCCTTCCGTCGGGGAAATCACCGCGTGGCGCGACGCCCATTTCGGATGCCTTGATCTCATCGGTACCGCGAATGATGGATGCGGCGACGAGAACGCTGGCTCACCATGGGTTGCGCATCCATCACGCTACTCGTACGACGCCGAGTGCTGCGCCGTTGTGTGCGCAAATGACTTCTTCTGCTGCGGTACAGAGTGGGACACCGTGTGCGCGAATCGCGCTCTCACCACTTGTGCGAACTGTGGCTCAGCCGCAAACTCAAGTCCGTACATCTCGCACGCAACCCCAGGCTGTGACAACACTGCGTGCTGCAGCATCGTCTGCGCCGCGGATCCTTATTGCTGCGACACATCGTGGGATTTCAGTTGCGTCGTGCGTGCAGAATCAAACTGCCGCAGCGGCGATACGTGCGGCGACGCGCGTCTCATGGCACCGGGAATTGGTGCGAACGGATACAACTTCAACACCGCAGATGGATTCGTGCTTCCCGACAACACAAGTTGCGGCGTTGGCGACACTCGTGCGACATGGCGAAAGTTCACGGCTCCTTGCGCAGGCTGGATGACCATCTCTGTTTGCACCGATTTCGCAGAATCACAGATGACGCTCTCGCTTTGGAACGCGGCCTATTCGTCAGGAACGGTCGGTTGCGGTGGCCTTGAACTCCGCTGCTCAAAGACCGTGGACCCAACATGCGGCACCAGCAGCGTGCAACTGGAGTACGCCGCTTCGGCAGCAGACGAGATCTTCTTCTTGCGAATCTCCGCTGAAAACGGCCTCAATGCGGCCGGAACAGTGAGCGTCTCGTGCAGTCCGGTGTGCGGAAACGCAGCAGGTGGCTCATGCACCACGCCACACGGCGCAGGCTGCTCCAACGGCGAATGCTGTGCAACCGTGTGCAACCTCGACCCATACTGCTGTGAAACCGCATGGGATGCGATCTGCGTTCAGATTGCTCGCGACAACTGCTTCACGGCCGGCGATCTCGACTTCGACGGTGATGTGGATGCCGCAGATCTCTCGCTCCTCCTGAGCTCCTGGGGCACGGCTGCTGGCGACGTCGACAGCGACGGTGACACAGACGCAGCCGATCTCGCAGTGCTGCTTGCAAACTGGGGATGAGCCGAAGTCGATCAAAGTTCGCGCCACTGAAGTCGAGTTGAGACGCGACAAACTCCATTGAGAATTTGCCGCCCTTCCTCAGGACGTCTTCTGAAGTTGTAAGGACACCGCCCCGCGCGACATGCTCGTGCGGGGCGGTGTGCGCTTTGAGTGTGAGAACAGTCCACTGCCTTCGTCAATGACAACGACCGCGGCATGTGCCGCGGGCGTTGTTGAGTGTCCTAACACCAAAGCGAGCAAAGGCCTGCGG
>JASGCF010000473.1 GCA_030054275.1 Limnohabitans sp.
CGCAATCGCTGAGCGTGTCGAGAAGCATGGTTGGGATGCGAAAGCATTGGAGATGCGGGCGCGCCTCAAATGGCTTGTGACATTCTCCGCCAAGCTTGAAGCACATGGTCCATTTTTTGACTTCATTGCAACGGCGAGTGACACGGCAAAGTCCAGACCATTTCTTTCTCGCAAGGGGGAGTTCGGGGTTCAGCACGCTTCAAATCCTGCGCGTCAAGGGCATGCGAAACTCATGCTCTCTCGATTGCCCGGACTCCGCCTACTCGGTGTAGATCTCGGTCACCGATTCGCGGCGGCATGCACGGTTTGGGAAGCGCTTGCGCCTGCTGTGTTCATGGATGAAATCAAAGATCGCGCAGTTCTTGCAGGAGGCACTTCAGACGCAAATCTCTATCTTCACACCCGCCATCGCGACGCCAGATCAGGGAAGGAGCGCACGACGATTTACCGTCGCTTGGCGTCGGATGTCCTGGCTGATGGATCCGTGCATCCCGCGCCGTGGGCCCGCCTTGATCGGCAGTTACTCATCAAACTTCAGGGTGAAGATCGGCCCCCTCGGAAGTGCTCCCCTTCGGAGCGCGAGTTTGTTGCGCGATGCGAGTCGGAGATGGGGCGCAGTCGAAGTACGGATGACCGGCTTCCTGACCCTGTCGATCAACTCATGGCGGAAGCGGTACGCGTGGCGAGGCTCGGGCTTCGCCGGCACGGGGACATGGCCAAAATCGCATATGCCTTCAGTCCGGCAGCGGTGCGATTCACTCCGGGTGGTGGCCAAGAGTTGTTGACGGTTGAGAGTCGTGCCGAACTCATTCTTGATGCACTCCTGCGCTGGGGCGACATGCTGCAGAATGCTCGTTGGGAGTCGGACTGGGCACGCGCAATGTGGAATGACCACATTGGGTGCGACCTCGATCAAGTTGGCGAGGATCCATCACGGCAGGAGCGGCAAGCGTATCGCGCGGAGAATGAGAAGAGGCTCCGCGCGGTTGCAGTGCGGTTTGCTGCGTCGGACACCACGGCGTTGTTTCGATTGTGGAACGAACACTGGACCGCGCGAGATGCAGCGTGGCGCCCGCGGCTTCGTCAACTGCGTGACTGGTTGCTGCCGCGAGGCCTGCGGGCAAAGCGCGGTGAAAGCGAAACGACTGCGACTGAAAGGGCAATGCGTCGCAACGCAGCGCGCCGAGTCGGTGGTCTTTCTCTCGGCCGAATTGCGACGATTCGCGAGCTGTACCAACTGCAAAAGTCCTTCGCGATGCGACCAACGCCCGAAGATTTGCGTCGCCATACTCTCGCGAAGGGCGACGATCGCTTCGAGGGATTTGGGCAAGCCGTGCTTTCAACGATGGAGCGATTGCGGGAACAGCGCGTGAAGCAAATTGCAAGTCGCATTGTTGAGGCGGCACTCGGCGTCGGTCGTTTGCCGCATTCGATCTCGCAGGGCCACGATCGTGCTCGGCCGTCGGTTCGGATGGATGCCCCGTGCCATGCAATCGTGATCGAAAATCTAAGGAACTACCGACCGGATGAGTTGCAGACGAGACGCGAGAATCGTGCGCTGATGCAGTGGTCAGCCGGCAAAGTGCGCAAGTACTTGGAGGAAGGGTGTCAACTTCACGGGCTACTTCTGCGCGAGGTCACTCCGAACTACACAAGTCGGCAATCGAGTCGTACGGGTATGCCGGGCCTCCGTTGTTCAGATCTTTCGATTGAGAGAACAAGTGGTCGCCCTCGCGTCCAGTGGTGGCAGCGTGCTGTCCAAATCGCTTCTCGTAAAGTCGACGACGGTGCGGGAAGCAAATACGATGAGATGCTCGTGGCGATTGAGGGAATGCTCGACACCGCGCAGCGCGCAGGTTTGGTGGCTCCAGCAACCGTGCGCGTTCCTCGATCAGGTGGAGACCTCTTCGTCGCTGCGAGGCCTTGGGGCGAGTTTCGCGCCCTCGACAGCGCGAGCATGGGTGCGATTCAAGCCGATCTGAACGCCGCGGCGAACATCGGGCTCCGCGCGCTTTTGGATCCGGATTTTGCCGGGCGCTGGTGGTATGTGCCCTGTTCAAGCGCCAATGGTCAGCCGGAGCCAAAGCACTGCACAGGCGCCGCATGCCTTGA
>JASGCF010000474.1 GCA_030054275.1 Limnohabitans sp.
CAGAAGACGCTCGGGGTTCCGCCAGAAAGTGGCACGCGGAAGATCTTTCCAGCACCCGAACTAAACCCGCTCGTGTAGTAGCAGAAGCCGTCGCGAATCACGAGCGCATACGCGCCGGTCGTCACGCCGTCTGCAGGGCTCGCAACGGTGCGGATGTACGAGCCATTCGCCGAGTATTCGTAGACCGATTTCGTTGTTTCATCGGTGATGTAGAGCGAACCAGTTGGCGATTGCGCGATCTGAATCGGCTGCGTCAAATACTGGTCATCAGGGATGAAATCGGGGTTCACAACCGCGCCAGTCGCCGGATCAAGCGCCCAAATCTTGTCGTTGCCAGAGTCTGGAATAAGCAGCAGGTCCCCGCCCGCAACGGCGTGAGAGGACGCGAGCATTCCACCCGCGACGGCAAGGGTGCCAATGAACTTCCGAGGCGTTGACAAACGGTCGCTGAGGCGAACAGAACCGAGATCGGTGGGGAGGGGCATCGAGTGATTATCGCTCAGGAATTGTCTCAAGCAAGGCAGGAGTGCCTCATGCGAGAACAGACTGTGATTCTGTGCCGATCCGCCGCCACCGATCCACCCGACGATGCGGCTTCTCGGGCGCGGGCATGGCAGTTGCCTCTCTCCGCTGGAGCAATCTCCATGAGCGCAATTCCTGCCAACCTCGCCCGCGTTCCCAACCTTCTTGCGTCAAGAATTGCGCTTGGCGGCATTCAAGGCACAAATCGCGAGCTTCTGCAATTGCAGATCCGACTTGCCAGCGGCAAGGAGTTCACTCGGCCCTCCGAGAACGCGATCGGCGCGTCGACCGTCACCGTGCTCGATGACGCCATCGAGCGCCGCGATCAGCGCCTGCGCAATCTGTCACAAGCCGATGCGACCCTCAACGCCCTCGACGCAGCGCTTGCCGATGTGTCCGACCTCCTCCAAGAGGCGAAGGGAATCGGCCTTTCGCAAGTCGGCGTCGGCAGCGATGAGGCAACGCGCCGCAACCAAGCTGCGGTGATCGATTCGATGCTCAATTCGCTCATCGGGATCGCCAATCGCGACCTTCGCGGCATCCATTTCTTTGGTGGCGACGAGCACGCTGCCGCACCGTTTTCGTCACTGTTGCAGGGCATTCGATACACGGGTTCTGGCACGGGTATGCGTGCCGACCTTGGCATGGCGCGCGATGTCCGCATGACGATGGGCGCAGAACAAGCATTCGGTGCGCTTTCCGGCCGAGTTGAGGGTGACCGCGATCTTGACCCGCGCATGACAACGGCCACGCGCCTCGCTGATTTGCGTGGCGCGAACGGGACCGGCGTCAAACTCGGTGCGATTGAAGTCGAGGTCAATGGCACCGCCGTGGCTGTCGATCTTTCTGACGCAGACTCTGTCGGCGATGTGATCACGCGACTCAACGCAGCGATCCAGCCGCTTGATGCGGGCGCAACGGTTGCGATTGACGCAGTGCTCGGCGATCGATTCGCCATCACGCCATCGGCAGGAACCACTCTTGTCATTCGCGACTCGAACGCGAGTGCGGCGTCGGCCGCTGGCGCGAGTACCACAGGTGGCGACCTTGGGCTTACTGGCACCTTCGCTGGCGGAGTCACCGGAACCGGTCGTGGACTCGATCCGAAACTGGTCGAACTCACGCGGCTTGACAGTCTGTCTGGCATGACGCTGCCGCTTGGCGAGATTCTCATTCGCAACGGCGGACAGTCGCGCCGCATCGATCTTGGTGCGCTCGACACGGTGCAGGACTTCCAAAATGCAGTTGCAGCGGCTGGAATCGGCGTGCGTGTTGAGATCTCTGAAGACGGTACTCGGCTCAATGTGCGGAACGAACTCTCTGGCGCCCTGATGTCTGTCGAAGAACTCGGTGGAGCGACGGCGTCGGAACTGGGCATTCGATCCTTCGCTTCGACGACGAAACTCGCGGATTTCAACAGCGGTCAAGGGGTGCGCCAATCGCGCGGCAACATAGATCCGACCACCGGATTGCCAGATCCAGCCGCGGATCGCGACCTCCGCGTCACCTTGAAGGACGGTCGAAACTTTGAAGTCGATATCGAAGGCGACGAAACGGTGGCAGATGTGCTTGCCTCCATCAACGCGGC
>JASGCF010000475.1 GCA_030054275.1 Limnohabitans sp.
AACGATCAAGATTGTTGCGACACGGTGTGCCTCATCGACAACTTCTGCTGCACCGGTGAATGGGATGCAACATGCGCGCTCATCGCCGGACAGAATTGCCAAGATCTCTGCGGTTTCGACTGCGGCGATCCGAAGGCTGGAAGTTGCTGCGCAGCGCACGAAAATGAAGCGTGCTCAGATGAACAGTGCTGCGAAGATGTGTGCGATGTCGATCCGTTCTGCTGTGAAGGCACTTGGGACTCGGTGTGCGCACAAATCGCCATCGAAGAGTGTCCGAATATCTGCACCGCAGCAGAGTGTGGCGATCCAGATGCCGGAAACTGCTGCCAAGAGCACCCAGGTCCGTTCTGCTCAGACGAAGCCTGCTGCTTCTCTGTGTGCCAAATCTTCCCACAGTGCTGCACGGATCAATGGGACGAGTTGTGCGTGATCATCGCCTCGAAGGTCTGCGGCTGCCCGTAACAGCGCAGGCAACACGAGCGGTCGGTCATGGTCTCTGAGGTCTATTTCAGCGGGCTCGCGCAATCAACGCGCGGGCCCGCTTTCCTTCGCGGAAGATGAAAATCACCGCGGTGCCGTCGGGGCGTGCGCTGAGGGCCTTCGTGAGGCTGTCCGCATCAGCCGCCTGACCGCGCACACGCACACTGCGCGTGACCAGCGCGTGACGCATGAGCGCAGCACGAAGCGCATCCTCGCGTGCGGTGCATTCTTCGATGATTTCAAACGACTCGAACCATGGCGCCGCCAGGGGCTCGCGAGAAACAAGAAGACCAAGCCCGCGTGTGATCTCCTTTGCGTGGCTCTCGGCTGCTTCGGTGAGAAGCGCGGCGCGCTCGATCGCTGCAATCGGTTCATTGATGAACGCGCCAATGAACGCGCCAATGAACGCGCCTTGTGTGATCGCCTCTGCGACGCGAAGTCGATCGCTGCGGGCATCGTCAGGAAGGCCTGCAATCGAGTGTGCACCTTGGTTGGTGAGCATGGTCGCGCGCGTCGCGCCGTGCGTACCGTCGCGTCCGGCGAACGCTCCAGCCCATGCGACGGCCTGCACCAAGCGATCGCCTTCGGCGATCCACTCCCATGCGATCGGCGTGTCGAGGGCGGCGAATTCGCGACGATCGACACCAGGCGAAAATTTGATCGCGGCAGCGCGTGCGCTGGTGAGCGCCCGTTCGATCCACGCGCGTCCGGGGCGGTGATCGTCGAGGTTCCACGATCGTCGTCCCGCGCCTTCATCGCGACGCGCCGGGTCGGCGTGGAGCGCGACATCCGTGAGATCGAGTGATTCCGCATCGGCGACGCGAGCTGCGAACCGTGTGCTCGGCGTGGAGATCCGCATGTTTCGCTCCGTCATCCATGCGCGGCGCGGATCGAGATCGATCGCTTCGACCGCGAGCCCAGCGTCAGCAAGTGCCATTGCATCGCCGCCAACGCCCGAGCAGATATCGAGGATTTCGGCACCAGCACCAAGCGCTGCAGCGATGCGCTGCGCCTTCCAGCGTCCGACTGCTGCACTTGAGGCCTGCTCTACGCCTGCGACATCGCACCAAAGGCGTGCGGCGACTCCTCCCTCAAACTTTCTCGTCGCTCGGCGTCGACCCTCGGCGAGTTCAAGCGCCGCAGACGCGAGCGCAGTGCGGTCGGTCCCCGAGCCCGCGGCTCCCTCGCCTGCCTTGCGACGAAGTCGCGCCACCGCCGACGCTTCGCGCGGGTCGATCGATGCCGCCAACGCGAGCAACTCCGCCCGTTCGGGGCGTTCGAGTTCCTGCCAAATCGCGAGGTCGCGCCAATCGGTCATCGACATGCACGCTAGCGGAAGTATCGCCAAGTTGCGGCGGTCGAGCGTTCTCGGCGATCATGTGGCAATGCTGAGCCCGCAGGCAGCACATCGCATCGGCGCGCTCCTCCTTGAGGAGGACATGAGAGCCCCCGAATTCTCGCTTCGCAGCTCGCCACGGACGGTCAACTGTGCCAGTGCAGCCCTTGCATCGAGGGCATTGGGGCCGATCGCGTCGAGCACCAGACCAGTCATCTTTTTCCTTGCACTTCTTGTTGGGGGCCTCCATGCGGGGTTTCGCTCGGGCTCTCTCGCCGCTCCGGC
>JASGCF010000476.1 GCA_030054275.1 Limnohabitans sp.
GGAGCAAATTGGATCGCGCCGCGCGTAGACCGTGTTGCAAACGTTGCGTTGGTTGTTGGGCTGCCGCGATCCGGAACAACGTTGCTTGAACAAATGTTGGATCGTCATCCCGAGATCAGCGGTATCGGCGAGTACGAAGGAATCGATCGACTCATCGGCGATCTGATTTCAATCGGCGCGTGGCCCCGTCGAGTTTCTGCGCTTTCGCGGGATGCGGCAACAACCATAGCCGAGCGGTACCTTGACGGCGCGCGACGCCTTGCGCGGCCACAGACGCGATACACCTTCGACAAAACTCTTCGCGCATGGCGCTTTCTTCCCGCTGTTGCAGCGATACTTCCTGGTGCTGTCTGCTTGCGTGTCGCGCGCGACCCGCGCGATACTGCGATCAGTACGTTTCTCTCGTACTTTCATCCCGTCACCGACGGTTGGACTGCAAGTCTTTCGTCGCTTCGTCGCGTGCACGAGCATGAACGTGCGATCTTGCCGAAAGCGATGGAAGTCTTGCAAATGCCGCACGTGTCACTCGTGTACGAGCAGTTTGTCGAAACGCCGCGCGCGCATATCGAACGTGTACTTGCATGTCTTGGACTTCCCATGGAAGACGCAGTGCTTACACCTGAAGCAAACACGCGTGCCGTGTTCACATTGAGCCACGAGCAAGTGCGGAAGCCAATTCATCGAGCATCGATTGGTCGTTGGAAAAACTACGAGTTTGCCTTTGATGGTTCGTGGGACGCGTTGGTCGCGACCCACGCCAGTGAGTGTTCGCAGCCCTAAGAGCGAGCCGCACTCTGCACCGAGAGTGCGCCATTCATTGATGAAGCTTCTTCTCATCGCTCACTACTTCCCACCAGACGGAGGCCCTGGCGCACAGCGGCCCGCGGCTTTTGCGCGGCATCTGTCGCAACTTGGCCATGACGTGGTCGTGGTAACGCGAGCGAACGACCATGCGCGCCACGAGGTCTATGACCCATACGACATGTCGCTACTTGCAGGGCTTCGTCAGACCCCGAGTCTGCGCATCGAACGCGTGACAAGCACCGAGTCGAACGTGGGTTCGTGGTCGCGTGCGCTTGGTCATCGCGCGACGGAGCTGGCGCGCACATGGCGGCCGGATGTTGTGCTTGCCACGATGAGTCCGTACGAACTCGCAGATGCGGCGTTCCAAGTGCGCGCGGCCACGGGTGCGCGCGTCGTTCTCGATTTGCGCGATCCGTGGGCGCTCGACGGTTGGTTTGTGTCGCGACATTGGCTTGCGCATCGAAGGGCTCACGCGCAAATGACTCGTGCGCTGCGCGACGCCGACGGTGTTGTTGCGAATGTTCCAGGCGCTCGCGACGCATTCCTCGCGGTGGAACCGCGCGTGGGACGGGTTCCGTATGCCGTAGTCACCAATGGCTGGGAAGAGGCAGACTTTTCGGCACTTCCCGATGTTCCCCGAGGCGCTTCGTGGCGATTGCGTGTCGCAGGGAACTTCTTGTCGACCGACTATGAGCGGCACGGCGTTCTGCGTCGACTCTGGCGTTCGTTGCGAGTACGCGGAGAGTTGATCGATGGGCGCGGTCGATCGCCAGCGTTTCTCTTGGCTGCCTTGGCGAAGTTGCGCGCCGACGGTCATCCGGCAGGACAAGACGCAGTGGTCGAAATCGCTGGAAACATCGATGCGACGACGCGCGCAGTCATCCAAGAGAGCGGCTTCGCGGATCGTGTGCGTGCCGTCGGATTTCTTGCGCACGATGCCTGCGTCGCATTCACGGCGCAGGCCGATGCGCTCGTGCTTGCCATGCATGGACTGCCGCATGGTGCGCGTGCGCGGATGGTTCCGGGAAAGTTCTACGAATACCTTGCAAGCGGCCGCCCCATGCTGGCACTCGCGCCAGAGGGTGATCTTCGGGACTGGCTGCGTGACGACCCGCGATCGCGCATTGCAGATCCATGTTCAATCACGGCGATTCGCGAAGCGCTGGTCACTCTTCACGATGCGTGGTTACGTGGAGAATCGATTGCTTCGCGGCGCCTCGACATCGCGTCTCGCTTGACGCGGCATGCGCAGACGCTGGAGCTTGCTCGGTATCTCGAGCAAGTTGTTCAGGCAT
>JASGCF010000477.1 GCA_030054275.1 Limnohabitans sp.
CTCGCGATCATGAATGATCCTGTTTTCACCGAGTGCGCACAGGCGCTGGCCGATCGCGTCATGCGTGAGGTCGGCGATGCCGCGGAGTTGCGCGATGCGCGCATCACACGCGCCTTTCAATTGGCGTGTGCGCGTACGCCAACCATCATCGAACTCGACGCACTGCGCACACTCGTTGCCGCGCGTGTTGCGAGCGGCGAACAGGACGAACGCGGCGCGTTGACACTCGCTGCGACCACGATTTTGGCAAGCGACGGAATGGTGATGTCGCGATGAACGACGAAAACCCGCACAAAACCGCGCCAAACTACGACGAACTCATGCGTCCGTCGCGTCGCCATTTCCTCGGTGCCTCTGCGCTTGGCCTCGGCGCAGCTGCGCTCGGCGACATCCTCGGTGGAATGCGTGGACACGCGGCGCACGTATCAAATGGTGCACAAAACGGCGCACAAAACAGTGCACAGGAGTTTGGACGACTTCTCGCCGCGCCTCATCACGCCCCGCGCGCGAAGCGCGTGATTTATCTCTTTCAGTCGGGCGGGCCGTCGCACCTTGAAACACTTGATCCGAAGCCGCGATTGCGCGACATGCACGGCCAACCACTTCCCGAAAGTGTGCGCGCCGGACAACGACTCACGGGTATGAGCGGCTATCAAGCGGTGCTTCCGATTGCAGGGAGTTTCACGGGCTCGAAGCGCTACGGACGCGCGGGCATGGAACTTGGTGATGTACTGCCTTTCACAGCGAAGATTGCCGACGACATCTGCGTCGTGCGCGGCATGCATACCGAAGCGATCAATCACGATCCCGCGATCACTTTCTTCTGCTCGGGCCATCAGATCGCAGGTCGTCCATCGATGGGCGCGTGGATGAGTTACGGGCTTGGCTCGATGAACCGCGATTTGCCGAGTTTCATCGTGCTTGTGTCGAAAGATGCGTCGCGCGATCAACCGCTCTACGCGCGACTGTGGGGATCGGGATTTTTGCCGAGCGAACATCAAGGTGTGCAGTTTCGTGCGGGAAAAGAGCCGGTTTTGGCGCTTTCGAATCCTGAAGGCGTGTCGCCACACGCGCGCCGCGCGATGCTTGATGCGCTTGCTGCAATGTCCCGCGATGCGCTCGAGCGCGAAGGCGATGGAGAGATCGACGCGCGCATCGCGCAAGCTGAGATGGCCTATCGCATGCAAGCGAGCGTGCCAGATGCGAGTGATCTCTCAGGCGAGACCGATGAGACATTCGAGTTGTACGGGCCGGGCTCGCGCGACTCTGGCACATTCGCCGCGAACTGCCTGCTCGCACGCCGACTCGTCGAGCGCGGCGTGCGATTCGTGCAGCTCTTTCATCAAGGTTGGGATCAACACGGCGGCTTGCCTGGTGGGTTGTCGCATCAGTGTCGGCAGACCGATCAGGCGTCGGCGGCGCTTGTGATGGACTTGAAGCGACGAGGACTTTTAGAAGACACGCTCGTCGTGTGGGGTGGCGAGTTCGGCCGCACGGCGTATTGCCAAGGCCGCATGACGGTCGACAACTACGGCCGCGACCACCATCCGCGCGCGTTCTCGATTTGGATGGCGGGCGGTGGCGTGAAGGCGGGCCATGTGCACGGCGCGACGGACGACTTTGGCTACAGCGTGGTCGAGGGCGGCGTGCATGTCCACGACCTCCACGCGACGATTCTGCATCTCTTGGGCGTTGATCACGAGCGACTCACCTACCGCTATCAAGGTCGGCACTACCGGCTGACCGACATCGCGGGCAAGGTCGTGCAGGGCGTGATGGCGTAATCATCTTTGTGCCTGACACGTGCCGTGCTGTGTCTGGCACTGGTTGGCACGTGCCTGGCACCACGAAACCTCGTCGTAAAACTCGGCGCGTCCACGGTTTCGAAGATCGCCGCTTGGTGCCTGGCAGGTGCCGTGCTGTGTCTGGCACTGGTTGGCACGTGTCAGGCACCTAGAAGGAAGGCGCGCGCGTCGAAGTCCCGCTTGGTCGCGGCGAAACGCCAACTACCGGTTGGATCGTCGAGCGCCTTCCTGCAGGCGAAACGAACGGCATCCCGCGCGACAAGATCAAACATGTCCTCGCGCAAGACGAGTC
>JASGCF010000103.1 GCA_030054275.1 Limnohabitans sp.
TGCAAACAGGGCTGCGGGGTCACCGTCGCGTCGTGCACCGACAACAGCGGGAATCTCGTGGCCTGTCACGCGTCTGCACGCGTCGAGCACTTCCCGCACGGAGTGTCCGTTGCCAGTTCCAACATTCCATGCTCGGAATGTGCCAGCGTGGAGTGCACCAAGTGCCAAGAGATGCGCATCGATCAAGTCGTCCACATGCACATAGTCGCGAATGCAAGTGCCGTCAGGCGTGCTGTAGTCATCACCGAAGATCGTGAGTTGTGATCGCTGCCCAAGCGCGACCTGAAGCGCAAGTGGAATGAGGTGTGTTTCGGGCTTGTGATCCTCGCCAATCCGCGTGTGCGCGTCACTCCCAGCGACATTGAAGTAACGAAGTGCGACGGCTGCAAGGGGTGTGTCGTCTGGCGCAGCACACGCTGCGCGAAGCAACCGCTCTACGCAGAGTTTCGTTTCGCCATATGGATTGACCGGCGCTTGCTGGGTGGATTCTGCAATGCCATTGGTGCCTGGATCCGGTTCGCCGTAGGTCGCGCATGTCGAACTGAAGACGATCTTGCGAACCCGAGTCTCGCGCATCGCTTGCAGCAACGAGATCGCACCACCGACATTGACGCGGAAATAGTCGAGCGGCCGCTCAACACTCTCGCCCACATACGCGAGTGCTGCGAAGTGCAAAACAGCATCCGGTTGAAATGCGCGCAACGCATCGCGAACCGCGCCTACCTGCGTGAGGTCGGCTTCCACGAATTCCAAACGCGCTCCACCAACGGCGCCCAGCGCATCCACCGCGCCGCGATTTCCGCGCGAGAGGTCGTCGACCACGCACACATCGTGCCCCCCATCGAGCAGGCGAATCGCAGCGTGAGAACCGATATAGCCGGCGCCGCCGGTCACGAGAATGCGCATGGTGCTGTTGGGTGTATTCGGACCAGAAATGGGTGATGCGTTCTTCCGGAGCGGAAGGTGTTTCGCATGATCGGTGAATTGATCGGGCATCGGGAGGGCTTTTCCGAATTGCGGCGCCGGATTGGGCACATCTCGACGACCGCAGGCGCCCGATCGACGGCGTCGCTTGAATTCACCAAAGTCAGCCGCCAGTCGCGCCGATAGCCATACGGGACCCGCCGTTCTAGGCCGGACAACCCCGACAGTTCCACCTTCACTCCGGGCCCCTATGCGCAGCACAGCCATTCTCATCGGTACCGAAGCGGCAGCAACCCAACTCGAGTTGCAATTGGGGGTGTTGACGGGTTCGGCGGACCGTCCGATCGTGATCGGTCGGGTCTTGGTTGGCCCCACATCTGCAGACTCTGTCGGGCTCGGCACGCTGGACGAACTGGAGGCCATCGTCGCGCGGCGCAAGCCCGCCGTGGCGCTCATTTCGCTCCCTGCTGCGATGTCCGAACTCTTGCTCTCCATTCGAACTCGACTTCGCAAACTCGGCATCGCTGATCGCTTCATGCCAACACTCGAGGATCAACTCGCCGGCGTTGGGCCGCGTACAGAAATCGATGTCGATCTGCAGCGCTTGATCGGTCGACCCCCGCGCAGCGTGGACGAGGGCGCGATTCGCGCCGTCGTTGGTGGGCGCACGGTGCTTGTGACTGGAGCCGGTGGCTCGATCGGCAGCGAGATCTGCCGCATTGTGGCGCGCTACAACCCAGGCAAACTGGTGCTTGTCGAGCGCAGTGAGAACGCGCTCTTTGAAATTGACCGACAAATCGCGCGTCGCTTCCCAACGGTGCAGCGCCGCGCAGCGCTGCACGATGTGGTCGACGCGGAATCAACGCTCGCATTATTCCGTGAAGAAGAACCGGACATCGTGTTCCACGCGGCTGCGCATAAGCATGTTCCGATGATGGAGGATCATCCCGGACTTGCTGTGGACAACAACCTTTTTGGCACGAAGAGTACGGTTGACGCAGCGGTTGCGATCGGCGCAGAGCGCTTTGTGATGGTGTCAACAGATAAGGCGGTGCATCCGACCTCCATCATGGGATCGACCAAGCGCCTTGCGGAACTCTATGTGCAGCATGTGAACCAAACATCTGGCACTGCATGCTCGCTTGTGCGCTTCGGCAATGTGCTCGGCAGTTCTGGATCGGTGCTCGAGACATGGAAGCGCCAGATCGCCGACGGTGGCCCCGTGACGGTGACCGATCCGCGCATGACGCGGTATTTCATGTCGATTCCTGAGGCGGCAAGCCTTGTCATTCAGGCGGCTGCGCTCACAGACCGAACGGCCGCAAGCGGTGAGGTCTTCGTACTCAACATGGGCGAGCCGTTCAGAATTGTTGACTTGGCAAAGCGCTTCATCGAGATGCACGGGCTCTCGCCTGTCTTCCCAGAGGATCATGCGCCGAACCACACACATGGGCGGCTCGGCGAAATCGCGGTTGCCTATTCGGGTATCCGTCCAGGCGAGAAGCTCTACGAGGAATTGGCGCTTGACGCAGAGACTATTCGCGCCTCACGCCACCCCGACATCCACATTTGGGGGCTTCCTACACCAGACGCAGCCTCCATCACACACATGATCGACACCCTGTCGCCCAATCGACGCAGCCGCGATGCAGCGCGGGTTGCCGCGATCGTGCGGGAACTTGTCCCTGAGCGCCCCAATGCCGCGGCCGCTTCGCAGCCAACAGCCACCGCGAACTTATCAGGAACCTCATCAGCGACAGCAGCCGCTGCCTGAGCCGCGGTTCTTCACGCAACCCTCACAAAGTGTGTTTCGCGGGATCTCCCACGCCGTTGCGTGTCGTGCGCCGGGGATTTACACGCGCTCTGCTTCTGCTGCGAGTGCGGTTTCGCGTTCGAGCGCCTGAATCAGCGCACGGGTCGAGGCGATCGCAGCGTCGAGGCTGCTTGCTCCCGTGATGTTTCGAATCGGGTCTTGGCGGCGATCTTCAGCCAACTTCGCTTCGACAATCGCCTTGTTCGCCTCAAGTTCGACCAAGACGGCCTTGGCTTCGCGAAGGGCAGAACTTGGACCAACGGTGGTCCGCGCCGCGCTCGCGTGGCTAGGAAGTTGGGCGCCTTCTGGCATGGGACGGAAATGATGGCAGGGTTCGGGTCGGACGGCAAGTGTCTCGACGGTCGAAGGCCGAAGTCTCTGAAGTGACCGAGAACCGACGCTTTCCGAGCGCGTGCGCGCCATCCATACTGGACGGCGGCGGAGTGTGGAAAACTTGTCGCCCGCGTGGTCTCTACGCGAGCGGCTCCGACTCGATCGACGCAGCCTCGCCCGCAAGTTTCTTCTCTGCATAGCGACGAAGCCAGTTCTCCCAAGTCTTGCCGCTTGCGGCATCTTTGCCGCTCAGTGCGATCGACTGCACGCGATCGAGTTCTATCGAAACCCTCGCGCCAGAATCTGGATCGAGGAATCGAAGTACGCTCGAACGCCCGTGTGACTCTGCGAGGTCAAACGCAAAGCCAACAACGGTGGACCCGTCGATCAGCGTCACGGTCACATCACCTCGGTAATCGACCGCAGCACGCGCAGCGAGAGCAAGCGCGGGCGTTTCATGGGGATGTTGAGCGTTCGTATCCATAAGAATCGGGCTCGCGCGACGATGCACACGACGATGCACAGAAGGATGCACACGACGAGGCACAGAAGGAACCTCGCGGTGCGACGCACATGACCTACGCATTTGCCTCAAGCATCGGCAGAGGTCTCGTCCTCATCAAGTTCGTCATCGAGTTCGTCATCAAGTTCATCGTCATCAAGCCGACGCGGGAAGGTTTGCCCCGTTTCGGTGTTGCAGAGTTCCCAACTGTTCGCCTTGATCGCGCGTGCGAGTGGGCCCTCAAGAAGCAGGTGAAACAACTCCTGCTCCGACTCGCTCACAGAGAGCAAGATGGCTTTCACAAGTCCCTTTTCAAGCGGCTTGGCATGCGGTGAGTTCGCATCCTCAGTACGCTCAAACTCGCAGTGCACACGAAAGCCTGGACCCCACAACTCCGTGCCGCCCTCGACTTCAGGACCAGCGTTGAGCTTCTTGAAGACCGCGAACACATCGTCAAAGGTACCGATCGGTACCACCTGCACCACATCACCGCGACGCTTGCGCGGAATGATCTTTTGGATGGTGTAGGGGGTCGCCATAAGAGGAAGTACGAGAACAGAGTTTTTGAGCGGGAAACTTGCGAGGGAAGTCTCGAGTAAAAAGTCTCGAGTAAGAGGTGTCGTTGCCGAGTTCCGAAGCGTTCGGGCAGGAAGAATAGCCGAATCGCGCGCCGTGTTTGGTTGCCTCACATGCCCTGACCGATCTGCGCCGACCGACATGCCCCAACCAATCGGATATCGCTACGGACGGGGCTCGGTTGCGTTCCCGTCTGCCAAGAGTTGGGTCGCTGTCTCAAGCAAACGGGCTAGGGAAATCGGCTTGAGGAGATAAGCGCTCGCGCCAACTCCCATGGCAAACTCTCGATGGCGTCGCCCTTGATTTGCAGTCACCAGAATGACGGGCAAGGAAATTGCCTCGTCGCGAAGTTTCTCAAGGACCAAGAGCCCCGAACTTCGCGGCAACATCATGTCGAGTACCAGAAGATCTGGCCGCGACTCGCGAACAGCGTGCAGTCCGCCCAGTCCGTCGGTTGCGGTGATGGTGCGCGCGCCTTCTTGGCGGAAAGCGATCTCCATCGACTGCAAGATATCTGGATCGTCATCGACCAGCGCGATGGTTCGGTTGGCGAAGCGGAGCGACATGTGATTAAGACTCCGGCGCGATGGTTGCAAAGCGGGGATCAAGCGCACGGGGGGCACTGCGCGCGATGTGAGCCATCGTGGCGCAATCAACGGGGTCGGTGATTGGTTTCGACAGTTCAGAGAGAAGTTCAGGTGTCATCCATGGGAGCGATTCCAGTTTGCTCCGCAGTCGTCCTGGAATCGCCTCGCCGACGCGCTCGTGTTTCGGCCGCGAATTCCATCGGCGGTGCACCCAGAGGTATTGCTCAGGGCTCTCTCGCACCATCCATTCAATCGCGCGATTGAATCGCGCGCCAACCAAGAACACTGGATCTGGCGCATCACGCCAATCTTCCGGCTCGATGACATCCGTCACGCGCATCTCATAGCGGAACGCGCCATCAAGCCGTCGTGCGTATCCGCACACAATCGGAAGTTCGTAGCGAAGCGCAAGGAGGGGAATCGACTTGTAGGTCGAGGCGAGTCGAGAGAAGAAGGGCACAAAGAGCCCGTCATTGCCTGCATTCTGATCTGCGATGAAGCCCACTTTGCCGCCCGACTCGATGACGCGCTGCACTTCATCCGTCGCACCCCATTTGGTAATCACTTTGAGGCCCGTGCGTTGTCGCACCCCAAGCAACCAGTCGTTGAGAAAGCGATTGTCGAGGGGCCGTGCGAGCGCCGTCATTTTGAAACCAACCAACGCCAGCACATAGCCAAGAATTTCCCAGTTCCCCACATGCCCAGTCACAAAGAGACATGGTTTCGGCGAGGTGAGGTGGCGCATCGCCTTCCCAACATTGCCAAGCCGCACGCGCTCGTTCCAATTCTCTCGTCCAATCGTGCGCGGCATTGCAAATGCATCCACCATGAAGATGCCAAACATGTGCCCGATCGAGGCATCGACGATGGCCTGTTCCGCTGCGGGAGCGAGCCCAGGAAACGCTCGCGCGACACCGGCGCACGCGCGGGCTCTGCGCTTCGCGCCAAGGCGGGCGTACAGCGATCCGAATGCGCGCGCTGTTTCTAGATTTTGATCCGGATCAAACGGAGAAAGCAACGCGGCGACCGTTCTGGCCGCCGCGTATTGGGATAGTTCGGTTGCGATGCCCACTCAGGCTCAGCGGTTGACGCTGCCAGTAAGGGTCTCGAATCGGCCCCAGTTCAGGACTGGGATTTCCGCGTCGGCCGCCGTCTGGAACAACTTGTCATACGCCTCTCGCGCGCCGCGTTGTGCCGTGTAGGCAACGGTTTGTGCTTCCGTCGCGTCGGTTGGAAGTTCTGGCGGGAACGGAGGCTGCATGCCGAGTACGAGGAAGTCAAGGTCGCCTGAAAGCGTGTCGCCTTCGACCAATTCACCACCCCATTCAATGATGCGACTCTTGACGAAATCGCTCTCAGCAGTGGTGGCCTTGCCGTCGCCGTTCGCATCAAACTTGCCGTGGACGAGGAACTTGAACTTGTATTCAGGGTTGAACACAGCATTGGCAGCCACATCGCCCTTCACAACTGGGCGGCTCGACGAGCCACGCAGGACGCGGCAGGTGGACGACTTGTCGCCGACCTTGGTGACCTGAATGCTTGCCTTGCCGCGAGTGCCGTTGTCGCTTGCAGCGGAGGCCGCGATTCCCGCGGCGTCGTCAAACACTTCGAAAGTCATGCCTGGAACGACACGCTTATTCATGCCGATGTCGATGAAGAGGTTGCCGGTCTTCGGATCAAAGTCGATGACATTGGCGTCGACGAGCGCTGCAGGATTGCCGGCCTTCGTCGAAGTTGCCTCGACCTTCTTCTGCAGTGCGGCAATGCGGCCGTCGAGCACGCCACGCTCACTGCGCAGGGTGTCGATCTCGGCTTGCAGTGCTTCGGACTCGCTTGCGAATCGCGACTGCAAATCGGCCCGCGCGCGATCGAGGTCAGCCTTCGCTTGCTCGAAATCGGTGCGGTAGCTCTCCGCTGCCGATTGATAGGTTCCGATCGACGCGGTGAGTTTCGCCATCGCTTCTTCGCGTTGCTTGTTGCTCGCAGCGAGTTGGTTCTTGAGCGACTCAAGTTCCTTGGCGAGATCTGCAGACTTCGCCTTCAGCGCTTCGGCTTCAGCCTTGCGAGCGTCGCGATCTTGCGCCAACTTGCGAACGCCGTCCTTGATCGTGTCGTTCTCGCCGAGTTTCAGATCCTTGAGCGAATCCTTCATGGTTGCGAGATCCGCAGCGCGGTTCCCGCTCACGAATGCAGCGACATCCTCGTCGCGCTTCACCATGTACCCAAAGAGCGAACCGCCGCTGGTCTTGCCAAGCAGGTCCTTGGTCTCGGTGGTGTCGCGCTCGGTACTGCTGATGTAAGTCTCGAGGGCAGCCTTCGCCTCGTTCGCGGATTGCTCCGCAGCCGACTTGTCGGCGAAAAGGATGATTGACACCGCGAGAAGCGCGACACTAAGAACGACGAAGACCACCAGAGCAACGATCACACCGGTGGAAGAACGGGACGCCATCTGCAAGCCTCCATGGGCCCAAGGCCCGAGGGGGCGGAGTATCGGATCTTTCGGGCTTCGCGTCAAACGGCGTACTGAGTGGGGGAGTTTCGGCCAAGGGCAGCGCACTCCGAAGCGATCTCAGATGCGATTTCACAAATGTCCGTGCTCAGCGTCCGAGGTCATCGGTTCGTCCGTTGGGCGGAACAGCACAAGCGACGCCGTTTGCGTGTGGACGAACGAGCGGTTGCCGAGCGGACCGATCTCACCCGCACACTGAAATCCAGCCAGCGGGATTCCTTGAAGCCGGCGAGAGATCGTTGCCGCGTCGTGATCGTTTTCCCCGAAAAGTGCCCTTCCGCGCGCATTACAGGTGAACAGCAGACCAGCGCTTGGTTGCGCGTGGAGGCGTACGCCGTCGAGCAGCATTTGGAGATCTTCGTGTGCAATGTCTCCGTCGCGGATGTGAAACTGCACGGTCATCCCAGTGCGCACACGATCGCTGATCGAGAGCGAACCGTTCGTGGCATCGACGCCAAGCACTGGACGAACGAGAAAATCACCACGGCCCAGTCGCGGCTTGCTTGCCTCTGGGGCAAGCCCAACCAACAGCCCTTGTCCGATGAGTGCGCGTTCTCGTTCGGTGAGTTGTTCGACCATGTCTTGCGCTGCATCGACAGCGCGACGACTGCCAAGTTCCAGAATGGAGTTTCCGTGCGCCGCTGTGACCACGAAGGTTGGCCCAACGGGTCTGCATCCTTGGCTCACGATGTTCGACACCTCAAAGTCGCCAAACAACGAAAGTCCAACCAGTCCTTGGTGGGTGATGCACTCATCAACAGCAAGCACATTCAAGCCAGCGTGACTGGCTCCGCTTGCAATTCCACCCATGATGCGCGCGCCGCGCGGGCCAGCGACGGCGTCGATCGCAGCGCACGCTTGCCCTGCGTGCATCGAGAAGGGGTCTGCGAGCAAGAGCGTCGCGCGATGCTCCAAAATGCCGCGTTCTGTCGAGACATCTGCGCCAAGCGCGACGCGTTCGCGAATGAGGAGGTCATCCCATACGGCAGGCGGGCCGTCGGCGAGGTCGAATGAAAATGGGCGAGCGACAAGACCCGGTATGCGCAGCGCAAGTGCACTGAGGCCGGGCGCGCGTTCGATTTCGCGATCATTCCAAACCACGCTCTCCGCAGTCGTCGCCAAGATGTGTTTCGGATGGAGTTCTGAACGCAAGATGTTCAGTGCTTCCGACGCGAGCGCGCGATGATGGAAACTCAGGAATACGACCAAAATGTCGGGGCGCGTGAAGATCGCTCCAGCACTGGTGGCGCGCAACTGCGCTGCGACATCTCGCGCGGCATCGCGGGTCGAAATCAATTCGGACAGGGCAGCACTCGAACTGAGTTGGTGTCGTGTCTTCATGGTGGCTTCAAGCGAGGGAGCACCGCGACCAAGATGCGAGGACGCGGCGTTTCGAGCGTCGGGAAAATCGGGGTCGTCGCCCGATCCTTTTGGAGAAATCGACATTGAAGCGTGTTTTTGCCGACGCAACCGGAGAGCGAAGAGCGCACAATTCCGCCAAAGTCCCTTCCGAGTTCCTTTCGAGACCTCCGGAGCTCACATGCTCGGTCCGAGAAGTCTGACAACACTGAGGTCGAGTTCGCGAGCACAAGTGGGGGACATCGGCCGCCCCACATCGTGAGGCGAGATCCAATCGCCACAGGCACTTGCAATTCTGCCCAAGGTTCGGCATCATTCCCGATTCGCCGCGCTGGCTTCGTCCAGCGGGTTCTCTTTCTCCAGAGCAACGGGATCGACAGTGCCGAATACCGAATCAGCAAAGAAGCGCGTCCGACAGTCCGCAGCCCGCAACGCCCGCAACCTGTGGCGCAAGCGCCGTGTGAAGGCGGACACCTCCGACTTCCTCAAGGCAGTCGCATCGGGAGATGTCGCAGCTGCAGAGCGTGAAATGCGCAAGGCCGCTCGCACGCTCGACAAGGTCGCCGCGACAGGCACGCTGCATAAGAATACCGCAGCGCGTCGGAAGAGCCGCATGGCTGCGAAGTTGGCGACGCTGAAGAAGCGCTGAATGAAGCCGTGTTGCACGCTGCGCCCATGGGCGCGGTTGGCTGCGACTCACCGAGCACCACCCCGGAAGGCGTTGCGCGCGTTGGGGCGAGCCACTGATGGCTGAACGCACACGAAAGAATCAACGATCCGCATCGACGCAGTCCGCGTCGGGCGGATCGTTTGTTTCTGCACCAGATGCGAAAGCGATCGTGACGCAGGGGTATCTCGATGCATCGCGGCGCCCGCTTGAAGTGCTGTTCTTTCTGCTGCCGTTCATCGCACTGTACGAGTACGAATTGGTTCGCGTGCTGCGCTCACCCGACGGATTGGTGACCAACGGCGCGCATTTGGCGCTCCTGCGCTTGTTTGATGCCTTTGGCTTGGATGCGGTGCCGCGAGCGCCGCACTTTCGAGATACATCCGCGCGACCACGGAGAGATT
>JASGCF010000478.1 GCA_030054275.1 Limnohabitans sp.
CGTTCTCGAGATTCCCACTGTGACACGCACCTTCGATGCGACCTTGTTGAACTCTTCTGCCACGGCTTCGGTGATCGGGTACACCGTGGATGAGCCGTCGATTTTGATCGCGCCCTTCAGCGCGGACAACTCCGGCTTCTCGCTTGATTGGTTTGTGGAAGGCATCGGTGACGCAGCCAAGAGCAGCGCGGAGACTGTCGACATCACGAACGCGGAAATCATGGGGGTTGAGCGAGGAGTCGAGGTATGCATCGGAAAGGGCTCTCAGGGATCGGTCAAGCGAGTGAGGAAGCGGTGGGGTCAAGCCGGACGCAAACAATGTCCCGTATTCATGTAAAGAAAGTGTTTTGAACGCGTTCATGCCCCGTCCGTGGAGACTTCGTGGTTGGGCAGGATCAAGTGAAATCTGCTCCCTTCTCCAATCTGACTCTCGACCTCAACGCGGCCGCCATGGATCGTTGCGATGTGCTTGACAATCGCAAGTCCAAGTCCAGTGCCACCTTGCGTTCGAGTTCGTGCTTTGTCGATGCGGTAGAAGCGCTCGAAGATGCGGGCGACATGCTTGGTTGCGATGCCCGGACCGCGGTCGATGACCGACAGTCTTGTGTTGGGCCCGACTGTTGCGATGACCACGCGAATGGGCTGGTTTTCAGACGAGTACTTGATCGCATTGGAGATCAGGTTCGCCAACGCTTGTTCAACAAGTGGACGATTGGCGAAGATCTTCGCTTCGGTGTCACCCTCAATCAGCAGTCGCATGCCTCGGACATTTGCCGCAGATCCTAGATCTTCTGCGACAGCGGTTGTTGCTTCGCGCGCGCAGAAACTCTTGCGTTCAAGCGTGTGCCGCGCTTCAGGTTCTTCGAGGAATGCGAGCGTGAGAATGTCCTCCACGATCCCAGAGAGTCGAAGCGTATTGCGGTGAATGATTTCAAGAAATCGACGCTGTTGTGCAGGTTCATCGAGTTCGACTTGGAGCAGCGTCTCGACATATCCCTTGATGTTCGTGATGGGCGTGCGCAGTTCGTGCGAAACATTGGCCGCGAACTCACTGCGCATCGACTCAAGTCGACGAAGGCGGGTGACATCGACCAAACTCAGAACGAGTCCGGGCGGCTGACCATCGGTATGCAGTGGTTCACACGAGAACTGCACTTCAAGGGGTTCCTCGAAATCAAGATGGAGTTCACCAGACACTCCCGTAGCATGGCTGTCGCCGGCGGTCGCGAGGGCAGATGAAACAGCACGGTTGAGTGCAGGCTGGCGTACAAAATCCTGCAATAAACGACCGCGCGCCGCCCTCTCATCGAAGCCAAGCAAACGCTCGGCCGCTGGATTCGCAGAAACAACGCGCTGCAGATGGTCGAGAGCGATGACGGCGATCGGAGTGGCTCGCACGACGCGCTCGATTTCGCTCAATCGATCTGTCAGTCGAAGGTGACGCTCGCGCTCCGCACGAACTCTTCGGAATGCGGCGCGTGCGAGGGGCTCGAGCCCTGTGGCACTGTCACCTTCGCTTGTGCAGGATTCGTCTTGGAGGGCAGCAAGAAGTTGCGCGCGTTGTCGTCGACGCATCCACGCCAAGCCCATCCACGCAGCAGCGAGACAGACGGCCACAATCCAACCAGCGACCTGAGGGCTTGAAAGGCTCGTTGGGGTGAGTGTTTCCATCTCCGACTGCATGGGTGGCATCGTACGAGCAGCGCTGCCGCAACTGTCGACCTCGCAAAATCAGGGATTTCGCGCTCACTCGTCGTCTGGTCGAGGCTCGGTGAAGCGATATCCCACGCCGCGAACTGTCTCAACGCAGTCCGCGAGATCCGCGAGTTTTCGCCGAAGCGCGGTGATATGCACATCAACCGTACGACTTGAAAGCACGGTGTTCTTGCCGTGAACCGATGCGATGATTTGGTCGCGGGTGCGCACGAAGCCAGGCCGACCAGCGAGGTAATGCAGAATGCCAAATTCAGTCAAAGTGAGGTCGATCTTTTTACCGTCCACCAGCGTCTCGTGGCGATCGAGATCGATGACAAGCCGACTTCCCATCAGGGTCATGCGATCGGACTTTGGCGATGGCTCGTCGA
>JASGCF010000479.1 GCA_030054275.1 Limnohabitans sp.
CTTGCTTCTTCCATCTCATCAATCGCGGTGCGGCAGATCGTCTTCGCGCGGCCCTGCTTTCCAATGGTTTGACTCGTTGGCTCCCGCTTGCGATGGAGAACAAGTGGTATGTCGATGAGGTGTATCACGCGATCCTGCGTCAGCCCGCATGGATCGCTGGCCACATCTTTGATTTCTTGGATAAACGCGGCCTTGACGGGTTCTTGGTCAACGGAATCGCGCGCATTCCGATGCATATCGCGCGGATTTTCCAGCCGCTTTACAACGGTGTTCTGCAGGGTTACGCAGGCACGATGGCTGGCGGTATTGCGCTGATCGCGCTGTTCGTGTTCTGGTTCCTTCTCTGATCGCTCACCCACTTTCGGCACCTCATCAATGGCCGTGATGCCAACCATCGCATCGCGCGCACGGAACTCAAGATGCCTTCTTCTCTGACGACCCTCACCTACCTTCTGCTGATTGCGCCGCTTGCCTCGGCCGGTGTCGTGGCACTTGCGCCTTCGCGGCTCGCCAAGTGGATTGCGACGATCAGTACCTTGATCTCGCTGGCACTCGCCATCTTGTTCGCGTTGAGTTTTCCTGGTTGGACAAATGGTTCCGTGCATCCCGTGGATGCTGGCGTTTCCATCATGCCAAGCCTTGGCGTCGCCCTCACGCTCGGCACAGACAGCGTTGGGTTGATGCTCATTCTGCTGACGAATTTTCTGATGCCGCTTGCCATGATCGGCTCGTTCACAGCCGTGCGCGAGCGCGAGAAGGAGTACTACGGTTGGTTCCTGCTGTTGCAGGTTGCCATGGTCGGAGTGTTCTTGGCGAAGGATGCCATCGCGTTCTACACGGCGTATGAATTCACGCTGGTGCCGATGTACTTCCTGATCGCGATCTTCGGCGGGAAAGATCGTCGGGTCGCGAGCGTGAAGTTCTTCCTGTACACCTTCTTTGGCTCTGTGCTGACGCTGTCCGGTGTGATTTACATCGCCGCGCAACACGCGGCTGCGAAGTCGGGCGTGTGGTCGTTTGATTTGGCGACGCTTGCCAATCACTGCGCGACATCGATGTCCGCAACCGAGCAGTACTGGGTGTTTATCTTGCTCATGGCTGGGTTTGCTGTGAAAGTGCCGTTGTTCCCAGTGCATACATGGCTCCCTCTCGCGCACGATCAGGCGCCCACAGCCGGATCTGTGATTCTCGCTGGAACCTTGCTGAAACTGGGTACCTACGGGATCTATCGCATCGCGCTTCCTGCCGCGCCAGTTGGCATGGTGGAACTTGATTCATTCTTCGCCGTGCTGTGCGTGATCGCGATCATCTACACAGCGCTCATTTGTTGGGTGCAGAACGATGCGAAGAAGTTGGTGGCATACAGCTCTGTGAGTCACCTTGGTTTCTGTATGTTGGGACTCTTCGCGCTGAATGCGACCGGTGCGACAGGTTCCGTGATGTACATGATCAATCACGGCCTCTCAACCGGCGCACTCTTCCTCTGCATTGGCATGATCTATGAGCGCTATCACACCAAGGACATGGAACAACTTGGTGGGCTCTTCAAGCGCATGCCGATTTGGTCGTTCTTTATGGTCTTCTTCACGCTTGCAAGTTTGGGACTTCCTGGTCTCAACGGCTTCGTCGGCGAATTCCTCTGCCTGATGGGATGCTTCACAGCAGAGCCGGGGGCCAGTGTCTATCCAGGCGTACTTGGCCCATGGTGGGCGGTGGTCGCCGGAAGTGGACTCGTGTTGGCTGCGATGTATCTCCTCATCATGCTTGGCAAGTTGGTGTGGGGACCGCTGCGCGAGCCGCATGGTGGTGGACACGGTGATGGTCACGGTGGTGCGCATGGAAAGGCGCCCGCCGGGGCACACGCCTCTTCACATACCTCTTCACACGCCTCTTCACATGCATCGGAGTATGGCGACACGCACGGCAGTGTGTATGCCGGAGGCGCGAAGGGCACGGTCGCTTTCGATCAAGCATCGCGCGGCGCTCGTGCCGGGGCGGCACAGCACGGCGAGAGCGGTCTCCCCACCGATCTTTCCGCGCGTGAGATTGGCATTCTGGTTCCGCTTGCCGTCG
>JASGCF010000480.1 GCA_030054275.1 Limnohabitans sp.
CGGTGGCCACAACAAGCACAGCCGTGCGTCCAACGATTTTTCCAACGCGGCTCGTCGCGCGCGGCGGCGCCGGCGGCAACCCCGCGAAAGCCACATGGCGCTCCGCGAAGAGCGCCCGCCACTCCTCGGGAACCACCGTCGTCGAAAGACTCATGCGTCAGACTTATGCGTCGTTCGGTTTAGTGGAACAGCGGGAACTTGCCGCAGAACGCGCGGATCTCGCCGCGCACCGCATCGATCGTCGCCGCATCGCCCGATGTCCCAAGCACGCGGTCAATCCACGCCGCGACAAGTTCCATCTCGGCTTCCTTCAAGCCGCGCGAGGTGAGCGCGGGCGTGCCGAGTCGAAGTCCGCTTGTCACCATCGGCGGACGCGGATCATTCGGGATGCCGTTCTTGTTCACGATGATGCCAGCCCGCTCAAGCCACTTCTCTGCATCGGCGCCCGTCAGGTCGGCCGAACGCGCGCGCAGATCAACAAGCATCAGGTGGTTGTCGGTGCCGCCCGAGCAAAGTCGGTAGCCGCGCTTCACAAGCGCAGCGGCAAGCGCCTGCGCGTTCTTCACGACTTGCTGGCAGTACACCTTGAACTCGGGCTTCAGCGCCTCGCCAAACGCGATCGCCTTCGCGCCAATGACATGCATGAGCGGCCCGCCCTGCGAACCTGGGAACACCTTGCGGTCGATCTTCTTCGCGATCTCTTCGTCATTCGTGAGGATCAGGCCGCCGCGCGGACCACGCAGCGTTTTGTGCGTCGTGGTCGTTACCACATGCGCGTGTGGGAAGGGCGACGGATGCACGCCCGTGGCGACGAGGCCGGCGATATGGGCGATGTCGGCCATGAGCACTGCGCCCACTTCATCGGCAATGGCACGGAATCGCGCGAAGTCGATCACGCGCGGATACGCGGAGTAACCGCAGATGATCATTTTGGGCTTGGTTTCTCGGGCAATCCGCGCGACCTCGTCGTAGTTGAGCCGCTCGGTTTGTGCGTCGAGGTCGTACTCTGCGATCTTGTAGAAGGTTCCAGAGAAATTTGGCTTCAGCCCGTGCGAAAGGTGTCCACCCGACTTGATCGGCAGCGACAAAATCGTGTCGCCGGGCTCGCACATCGCCATGAAGGTTGCGGTATTCGCGTTCGCGCCGCAGTGCGGTTGGACATTCGCGAACTTGCAGTTGAAGAGTTGCTTCGCGCGGTCGCGCGCGAGGTCCTCGATTCCATCGTGAAATTCGCAGCCCCCGTAGTAGCGCTTGCCGGGGTAGCCCTCTGCATACTTATTCGTGAGCCACGATCCAACCGCGTGCATGACCTCGGTCGACACATGGTTTTCGCTCGCGATCAGTTCAAGCGTGGTCGCTTGGCGCTCCGCTTCCTGCGCCATCAGGCGCGCTGCGCTTGGGTCGTAGTGTTCGAGCATGGCGAGGAGTTGCACGCTCATCGCATCGAGTGGCACATCGGAAGGAAATCCCGCAGGCATCGTGCGGGATGCGGAGTGACCAGAAACGGCTGCAGTCGAGGTTGCGCTCATGGGCGCGGATAGTAGTCGACAAGCGCGTCAGTGCTACCCTGTCCACATGGCCAAGATCCGAAAGGAAAAAGTCGCTGCAAGCCGCGCGGGTCGACGGCCGCGCACCAACGCTGCAACTGCAGCGACGCAGGGCAGACTTGCAACCGCCGTCGGGGAACTTGCGATTGGCCGCGTGCATGGAAGTTTGACCGCCGAGTGGATCGTTCAAGAACCCACGAAACCATCGCCAAGTCGAGATTGCAGTGGCAGTCGTGGCGGAAGTCGTGGTGGCAGTCGTGGCGGAAGTCGTGGCCGCACGCATCGGTCGAGCGGCGATGCACCGTACTTCTCGATGGAAGATGGCGCAGCCGTCGAACTGATCGCCTCGCTCCAGAGTTTTTTCGACGGCGATGCAGGGGCGCTTGATGACATCCCCGTCGGTGACGGTACACCGTTTCAACGCCGCGTTTGGCGGGCGTGTCGAAGAATTCCACTTGCTGAGACACGCACCTATTTGTGGCTTGCACGCAAACTCGGTGGCGGCCACGAACTGTGCCGCGCCAT
>JASGCF010000481.1 GCA_030054275.1 Limnohabitans sp.
GATACATGAATGCTGAATTAAAAGAAGCGTTTGATCTGAGTAGGTCTTGAATGCTTCGATATCCAGGAAGTGCGTCGTCAAGCCCGATGAGCGCTTCGCGGAGATCCGGCACCACGCCTTTTCCGCGCATTCGCACTTCAAGAATGACAGCGTTGTTTGGGGCGCCTGTTGAACCAAGACCGCGCGCGTTTCCACTGTCTCCAACCGCGCGCACATCGACCAACTGCGAGATGACAAGGTCATCAACGGGTCGCTGTACGGGCTCATTGCCAACGGCCAAGAGTGGTGTGTTGCTTGGGATTTCAAGCGTCACCGGCCCTGTTTGATCGGTGAACTGCATATCCATCGCAATGGGAGGAACTCGGTCGATCGCAGCATCGGTGCGCGAAAGGATGAGATACGCAAGCGGCTTTTCAAGCCACGCATCTTCGCCAGATTCCACAACACCGCGCGCTGGCATAAAGGGATCGAAGAAGCCGATCGCCTCAATCTCGAAGCCTTTCCCAACCGAGCGTTCAATCGACTTCTGTAGGTCGTCGCGATAGTTGACTTGTCGATAGTTGCCAGCAACGCGTGCGAAAACGCCGTTCTGCAAATACTTCGAGAACCCGCCAGTTTCGCGGTCCACCGAATGGGTAAAGCGTAACGAAAGCAGCGCTGCGAACGGCTCTTTGACGCCAACACTGTCAGAACCATCAAGTGTGAGGCGTAACTTGATTTCATCTCGCACGAGATCGCGATAGAGCTCCGCCATCGCGCGCAGTGATGCGCCTGCCGGATGTTCGCCAATCACGCGCAGCGCGTGGCGTACAAGTCGCTGTTTGACTTCCGGTTCGGCGCGTTCCACAGCGCCTTCGATATCTGCGGCGAGTGTCGCGACATGTCGATCAAAGGCCTCAGTCTCCAACTGCTGCATCGATTTGCGAATGAGATCAATCTGATCATCTTGCACCGTACCTTCCTTTGGAAGGTCGTCTGCCCGAAGGAAGTTGAGTTCGGCCGTACCCATCGCAGCGCCGAACCAACGGCGATAGACGCCAGGGTCATCGCGTGTTTCGCCAGCGTTCAGCGCTGCCACATAGCGACTTGCAGCGCGGCCGAACGATTCAAATGCTGCCTTGCGATATTCGTTCTGTTTCACAGGGTCTTGCGCCGTTTGCTGCGCTTGTTTGAACTGCAATCGATCGTAACTCAACGCAGCATCGAGAACGGCCAAGTTCCACGCATCGGGACGCTGCGCGATCGCTCCCTCCATAAGTTCTAGCGCCAACGCGTAGCCCTTCTCGACGAGCATCGCGATTTCGTTGTCGCTGCGTTTGGTGCCGTTTGCCTTTTGCGCGTCACGACTGCGCCAATCACCATTCAAACTCGCTCCCATCGACATCGCAAGCCGCGCCGCTGTTTCTGCTGGCATGCTGCGTGGCTCACCAAACACGCGCACGATATCTGCGCGGTCATACACCTCGGTGCGTGCGTGACACGCTTGAAATGCAGGCACAACACTCGGTAGCGCGCGCGCATCGACGCCGGCTTCGCGAAGTTTGACAAGCAGCATGTCAAGTCGGTCGAGATTCCGTCGTTGTCTTCCGCGCGTCAGCGGTGCCATTGGCATCGCGTCGCGGTAGAAACTGAAGAACATCATCATGTCCTCGGAGTACTCACTCTTTGGTTGCAGGCGCAGCGTCCACTTGTTGAGAAAGTTGTCTGCAAAGAGCTCGGCTTCGCGCGGTTGCGCGGCAAGCGCATCGTCGAGTAACCGCAATGCAAGATCGGTTTCATCGGAGGTGGTTGCGAGTGCGACACATGCGCGCCGCGCGCGCGATGCCAAGCTCGGCTCAAGCGCGCGCAGCCACTTTTCGCTGGGAATGGCGCGCAGCAAAATCTGCGATTCACGCGCGATGAAGCGCTCCATGCCTTTTTCTGCAACAGCTTGCTCCATTTCGGCAACAAGTGCAGTGGTGAGCATGCGCAGCGGAACCCGAAGCGCAGCAGAATCAACATCATCACGCGCAAGAAGAATGTCGACAGACTCTTTCAGGCCGAGGATTTCTTTCGCGCGCTGCTCCA
>JASGCF010000482.1 GCA_030054275.1 Limnohabitans sp.
CGCGCGGTTTACGCGTCCGACGCGAGCATCACCTCAAGCGCGCGGTCCATCGCGCGGCGGTAGATCCACGCGCGCTCGGCTGCGTCATCGTGGTTCGCTCCTTGCTCGAGCGCTTTTCGGAGATCGGCCTTCGCGCTCGCGCTGATCGCGTCTTCTGCAAGCAGTACGACCGATGCGATGGCGAGTTCGTAGAGCGCAGCACACGACGCCTCGTCGCCTGCGTTGAAGCGAGGGACGCCGCGCTCGATCGCAAGATCGAAGATCGCAGCGGCTTGCCGCGCGCGTTCAGGCGAGGTGGAGGATGCTGAAGACGCCGAAGCAGTCGCCGTGGCGGCGCTTCGCGCAGGCAACACCCGATCGATGACATGGACGACGCCGTTCGCCGCTTCGATGTCGGCGATTTCGATGCGCGCGCCATCCACCGTGATTGCACCGGACTCCAGCGCGAACTTCACAACGCCGTCGCCAAGAAGCGTGCGGGCCGAACCCTGCGCGAGCATTTCGTCGCGTCGAATCGCCGTCGGCAACACATGGGCTGCGAGTACTGCGGTGAGCGCGGGGCGATCTGCGAGGAGCGCCTTCAACGCATCCGCAGGGATCGCCGCGAAGGCAGCGTTCGACGGCGCGAGTACCGTCCAGGGTCCCGGATTTTGCGCACCAAGTTGTGCGCCGAGGCCAGCGGCCGCGATGGCAGCGCGAAGGGTAGCGAAGCGCTCGTCGGCGGCGACGAGTTCTTCGATCGTGCGGAGTTCAGGCAGCATCACGCTGTCGATGACATGCACGAGTCCGCCATCAAACGCGACATCGGTGGAAACAAGACGCGCGCCGTCGACAGACAGCATCGCTGGGTCAACATCGAGCGACTGCCCCGACAGCGCCTTCAAGCGACGACGCTCAAGAACCACCGAGCTTTCAAGCGTCTGTGCGACCACATGGTGCTTCAAAATCGCTTGCAGCGTTGACTTCCCCTTCGCACTCGTCAGAAACGCAACTTGTTCTGCAGGCAACTTCGCGAAGGCTTCGTTGGTCGGCGCGAAGATGGTGAGTTTCGCATCCTTTGGAAACTCGATCTCTGCGGCCTTCACGAGCGCAAGCAGCGTGGTGAGATTTGCCTTCGTGGCCACTGCGGCGAGCGAGTTTGTGGATGCTTGAATGGCCTGCGCGTTTGAGGCGCCGCTCATCGGGCGAATCCAATCGACTTCGATGGCAAACGGACCTTCCTTCTTGTCTGCGAGCGTGATGCCGACCGACTCGATCGATGCGGCATCGAGCGCAGGTGCATTGCGCACGCGCTGGCCGAAACTGTTGGCCACGCACTGATCGAAGGGGATTTCGACTTCGATCCACTCGCCAGCCTTCGTTGCAAAATTGCGTTGATAGCCGCCCGCCATCAGGCGCATCCGTGACGAGCGAATGTCGCATTGATAAGTTCGACCGTCGCCTTTCACGCGCAGTCGAAGTCCGGTTGCGCCCTCGAAGTCGTCGCCCGTGACCGCGGTGCGGATTTGCGAGAACCCGCCGTTATTCTCAAGCGAGAGTTCGCCAGTGAATCGCAGCGTGCCGTTCTCGCCCGCCGCAATCTTTCCGGTCGAGAGGCCGCCCATCACGCCGTCGAGGACGGTTTGCCAGCCCTTGGTGCCACTGTTGAACTCAAGATTTGAGTCGGCCACGCAGGGGGTGCTGGCGATAAAAAGCGTAAGGAAGGACGCAAGGAAGAACGCGGGGAAGAACGCGAGAGGGCGGGTGAAGTGTCGCATGGGCCTCTGCCTTCGCAGGAATTGCGGCACGGATGCTGCGGACAACGCGCCTCGGGCGAGATCGCACGCAACGCCCTTCGCGCGGGGCGAACTTCGACCGTGAAAGCGGGCATTCTGTTGAGAGAACGGGCTTCCTCGATCGGAGAGTTGACGGCGCGGTGGCTGTTGGCTTCGACCGTTCTCTCTGAGAGGTCGTTGGGCTGCGCGCAAATCACCTGTATTTCGATTGGAGTTCTCCGTGACCCGCAAGCTTGCCCAGCCAATCGTCGCATGGCTCACCCTCGCTGCAGCCGCCACTTTCTCGGGCGA
>JASGCF010000104.1 GCA_030054275.1 Limnohabitans sp.
ACGCTGTGAAGTTCTTGGAGGCGACAAGCCCACAAGCTGCGGATCGCATGGTCCGTGCAGCCATGTGTCAAGCCGCTGTCGAGGCGGCGAGCACACTGACGCTCGGAGAGTTCACAGAGACGCGCGATCTCGTTGGGCCAGCTGTGCGCGAGCGTGCACAGCGCACGCTCGATCGATTGGCAAGTGGTATTGAACTCGCTGCAGTACGCGCGCCTGAACGCATTGCGCCGTTGGCCGTTCAGAATCGTTTGCGTGATGTCCAGAATCAGCGTGAAAGCGCCAAAACCGAAGTGGAGCGGGCGCGTCAGCAAGCAGTCACCACGCTCACGCAGATTGCTGGCGGCGAGGTGTACATCGAGTTGCTCGCGCTCATTCGTGAGTATGAAGAAGCGCTTGGCGCTGGCCGCAACGCTGATGCGGAAGCGGTGCTGGTACGGCTCGGATCGCGGATGGAAGCGCGCGATGTTGGCGGCGAGGTGTCGCGAGTCATTCTTCGGGCGCAAAGTGCGGAAAGTTCATTGCGCGCACGACTCGAACGCGAGGTCGAGCGGCTGGAGAGTTTGGCATCGAGTTTCCGTGATTCGAACTCACAAGTTGTGCAACAACTGTGGCTTGATGCTGTGCGTGAAGTGCTCGAAAATCCGCAAGCAGAAGTGTTCTCTGCGCCAAATGTCCTTGGCATGCTGAATCTTCGCGTGACCAGTTCAAGCGAAGTGATGCAGGCGCGTCGCGATGCGGAGATCGCGCGGAAGAAGATGGAAAACGCAGCGCGCGATGCGGGAGGCTTCTACGCACCGAATAGCGAGCAGATTTACATCGGAAAGCCAGGTCGGCGTCTGAAGCGTGATGCGAGCGGTGGTGTGGGGCGTTGAGACCGACTTGTGGTGTGCGATATGGAGAGTTTGGGCCTCGCGAACCTCTGTGTGAGCCCGTGTTCATGCCCGTGTTGAAGCGTCGTTTGAAGATCGAGTTGCTGAAGCAAAGGACCCGCTATGGCCGTTTCGACCGGAGCCTCTCAAGGCGCATTTGACAGCGGTTCGCGCGAGCGAATCGTAGAGGCTTCGGGCCTCACGAAGACCTTTAGCGACTTCTGGTTGCGCGCGACAGCACGCGCTGTCGATGGAATCGACTTTCATATCGATCGGCATGAGATCTTCGGCTTGCTTGGGCCGAATGGCTCGGGCAAGTCGACAACGATCAAGATGATTCTTGGGTTGCTTCGTCGCACACATGGTCGCTTGGTTGTATTTGGTCGTGATCCGTCCGATGTGGCTGTGAAGAAGAAGATTGGTTACCTCCCTGAAGAAACCTATCTCTATCGATTCTTGAACCCAACCGAGACGCTCGATTACTACGGCAAATTGTTCGGACTGGATCGACGCACGCGCAGACGCCGTACCGAAGAACTCCTTGAGATGGTGGGGTTGACACAGGTTGCACACCGCGCGAGCGGCGAGTTTTCGAAAGGTATGGCGCGCCGCTTGGGACTTGCGCAAGCGCTTGTGAATGATCCCGAACTTTTGATTCTCGACGAGCCAACTTCAGGTCTTGATCCGATCGGTACGCGACAAGTGAAAGACCTCATTCTCGAACTTGGTCGTCGCGGAAAGACCATTCTCTTGACATCACACTTGCTTGCCGATGTCGAAGATGTGTGTGATCGCATGGTGATCTTGTACGGTGGTCGTATTCGCGCAGCAGGAACCGGTCAAGAGTTGCTTGCAGACAGTCAGCACACGGTGCTTCGCGCGCCGCGACTTGATGAAGCCACCATTCGCGCTGTCGATGAAACCCTGCACCGAGTGCAGGGTGTTGGACTTGAGCGAGTGGAAGCGCCGCGACAGACGCTTGAACAACTCTTCCTCGATATTGTCGAGAAGGCGCGCGCAGAGCAGATCGCAACAAGCGGTGCCCAGTCTGGTGGTCGAATTGCGTCCTTCTTGCAAGGCGATGCGACTGGCGCTGGCGGCGAACGGCCAGCGCAGGATGCAGCGGAAGGCCGTCGAATGCTTGAAGAACTCACGAAGCCAACCGAGCCGCAGCGTGTCGCCCAGCCGGTTGTTCCGCGAGGTACTCCAAACGCCTCGCCACAGGGCGCAGATGCGGGGGTACTTGACGCGCTTGTTTCGGGCGAAGCACCATCGACCACGCCAGTTGCTTCCGTGCGTAAGTCCGACGCGCCGTCGGTGCGCCAAGCGGCGGATCTGGATCAGAGCGTCATTGATGCGCTCTTGAAGAATGATGGCGCACCCGATGCTTCTCGTGCTCCCAACGCTCTTGGGCGCACCGACGATGCGGCGCGTCACACCAAGCGTGGTGGCGGGGAGGGCTCCGCGTGAGTCTTGCCAATCGCGCGCGATTCAAGATCGAGTCGCTCGGTCGATCAACGAGTTTCCGCACGGCGGTTGCTGTCGTGTACTCGTTGGTGATTGTGGTTGCTTCGATCGTTCTCTATCGCGAAGCTTCGTATCTCGATCGCTTTGCGCAGACCGTTCCGTCACTTCTTGAAGAAGCGAATCTCGTTGCCAAAGATGCTTTGGCGCTTGAGTTGACTGAGAAGGGCACTGTGACCTTTGAGGGGCGCACAGTCGGCGACGCAGCGCTCGCCAAGCAAATGACCGGACTTTTTGCAGAGTCGGGCAAACTCGAGCGGCGTGCCGAAGTGATGTCGCTTCTCTTAGGTTTTGCACGACCCGAGTGGATGCCGATTCCGCTTGCGGAAGATCCGTGGCTTGTGTTGGCTGGCGGAGTTCTTGCGCTGACCGTTGTGGGAATCGCGTGCTTCGGTGGCCTTGCTGTCTCGTTGGTTGGTGTGACGGTTGCGTGTGCAGCTGTCATTGCCGCGTGCGTCGTTGTCGGCAAGCCCGGCGCAGCCATCAGTCTTGCATCCGTGCCGTTTTCGCTCTTCGTCTTCGCGCTTGTCGTTCGCACGGCACTCATGGCGCTTGATCGTCCAACGCCGATCTTTGCGATCGCAAGCGGCGTGCTGCGTGAAGCGATGCGACTGCGCATCGCTGTTGCATTCGCGGCGGTTGCGATCGTGGCGATTCCGCTTTTCCCGCAGTGGATCGATGCAGACACGCCACTTCGTTACCAAGTTCAGACATATCTCGCGAAGTCACTCGACACCATGTATGTCGTGTGCGCGTTTCTCACGGTCTTTCTTGGTTGTGCGACGGTCGCCTTTGAAATACGCGATCGTCAAGCGTGGCTCACGCTCACCAAGCCTGTATCGCGAACATCGTGGCTGTTTGGAAAGTGGCTCGGCTTGGTTGTCTTGAATGCATGTGTCCTGATCGTGGCATCGATCGCGATGTATGCATTTCTTGTGCAGGTGAAGGCGCGGCCGCCGCAAGACATCGCGGACGCCATCGCGGTACAAGATGAAGTGCTCGTTGCGCGAATCGGCTCATTGCCCAAGTACGAGCCGATCGGTTCAGCCGAGTTGCAAGCGGCAGTTGAAGAGGCGATCAAAGCCGATCCCAACATTCAGGCAGATCTTCGCAGTGGCGATCGGACATTGATCGAAGTGAAGAAGCAACTTGCCCGCGATATCGCTGGCGAGTACTTCAAGCAGTTGCGTTCGATTGGTCCAAACCAAGAGCGCGAGTACACTTTTTCCGGCCTGAAAGCCGCACGCGACGCTGGCACGAATCTCACGCTTCGATACAAGTTCTATTCAGGCGCGAGTGACCCAGTCGAAACTTATCCGGTGGTCTTTGTGTTCGGCGAAGGCGACACGCAAGCGTGGACGGACCGTCAGTTTGTCGCGGCACAGTCGAATGCACTTCCGGTACCGGCCGATGCTATTGCTCCGGATGGCACCTTGAAACTGCGCGTTGCGAACCTTCGTTTCAATCCAAGTTCCGGTCAGGGCGAACCACAGTTTCTTCCTGGAAGTACCTCCATTGCCTTCGATCTCGATGGGCTTGAATTGCTTCATCGAGTCGGTGGTTTTGAGGAGAATCTTGTGCGCGCCCAGTGCGTGAATCTTCTGAAGTTGTCGTTCCTCGCGATGTTGTCTGTCACCCTCGCGTCGTTCTTGAGTTTTCCCGTGGCTTGCCTCGTTGTTTTCACCATCTTCGCTGCTGGTTCGGTTGGTCCATTCTTGGCGACAAGCGTCGACGAGTACCGCATTCGTACCGATTCGACGACGCTGAAGGCCTTTGAACGCACTGTGAAATTCATTGCGGGATCGACCGAAGCTGCGGTGCGTGGTTTCGGCGACGCCGCTGCAAATGGACCGTTGGTGGAAGGGCGGCTTGTGTCGTGGAGTTTGGTGCTTCGCACCTTCGCGCTGCTTGGTCTCGCGTGGTCTGGTGTCTTGCTCCTCATTGGATCGTTTGTGTTCCGCCGCAAGGAACTTGCGATTTACAGCGGGCAGGGGGGCTAATCGATGGGTGATCGCCTCATCCAACTCGGCGCTGCAGTTGTGTTGGCAGGCTCGATCGGGCTTGCTGGTTTCATGCAGCCGAAGATGCTCGCCATCGCAGACCGTGATGAACTGCGCTACACCGACATCTCAGTCGATGGCGCGCCGCCGTTCGTTGCCATTGGTACAGCCATTGGTGCGCTCCGCGGTTTGATCGTCGACTACTTGTGGATCAAAGTCACGATTCAGAAGGAAAAAGGCCTGCTTTACGAGGTGATGGCCGATGCGGATCTGATCACCAAGTTGCAGCCGCGATTCCCTGATGTTTGGGCGTTTCACGGCCACAATATGGCCTACAACATTTCGGTGATGACCAACACTCCGCAAGAGCGTTGGGCGTGGGTGAACGCCGGAATTTCCCTCGTTCGTGAGAAGGGCATTCGCTACAACCCAAACGACCTCGTGTTGTGCAAGGAACTCGCGTTCTGGTTTGCCCACAAGGTTGACGGCGTTTCGGATGATGCACATCTCTATTACAAGCGCGAGTTCGCAAAGGAATGGCAGTTCATTCTCGGAGCGCCGCCGTATGACGAAGAGCAGCGCATCAAGTGGATCAAAGACATTGCCGACGCGCCGAACACGCTTGAAGAGTTGTATGCCAAAGTTCCGGGCGAGCGCGAGTTCGTCGAAGATCTTGAGAAGCGGCTTGACAAGTTGGGACCGAAGTATCGCTTCGGTGTCGATCGACGATTTTTGATGTTGCTTGGTGAGTGGGGCTCGCGCGAGGTATCGCCCTATGCGAAAGCGTTGGGCATTCGTGCATCAAGCGACGCAGCAGCCGCGCTGCTTGAGATCTTCTCGCAGACCTTTGGTGTCGAAGCAAATCGCGAAAAAGCGAAGGCTCTTGGAGAGTTCCTGCGGAAGCGCGTGTTGCTGGATTACTACAACATGGACCCGCAACTCATGTACGAGTACACGCGGGATACTGGGCCGCTTGATTGGCGACATCCATCAGCACACGCATTGTTTTGGGCGCGCAGAGGTGCTCAATTCGGTGAAGATCGCATCATGGATGATCAGATGGATGTGTTCAAATCCATCAACAACGATCGTCTTGAGATCCAAGCGATGCAAGCACTCGCGCGATCTGGCTTGGTGAGTTACGACCCGTTTAGTGGCGACAATGTCACGCGGCTCAACGACCCGCGTTGGATTTTGGTTCTCGATAAGTACTTCGAGAAGTTGTACGACAAGCACTACGAAACTCGTGGTGCTGGTGCAGACACCTTCATCAATCTCCATGAGAACTTCATGAAGCAAGCGGTGCGCGAGTTGTATCGCCTCGGTGACGCGCCGGGTGCGCAGCGCATTCTCGACAAACTCGACAAGTTGTATGGTTCAGGATCGTTCAATCCGAACAGTTACTACCAGAAGCCGTTGGAAGATTTTGTTCAAGAGCAGCTCTACGGCGAATTTGAAATGCAGCCGGAAGTGGTACGCAGTGATGTGTACTCTGCGCTTGAGCGCGGTTTCCGTGAAGGCCTGCTGCTTGAAAACGACAAGTTGTTGCAAGACAGCTTGAAGTACGCGCGCGATCTCACACGCTTCTTCCGTGAGAGCCGCTACAACGACTTCGTGAACAAGTTCGGCGAAGGTCGCATGAAGGAACTGCTTGGTACGCTCGAAGACTCGATTCCTGCGGTCTTCGCGAAGATTCTCCTCGATACATCGCAACCGATGCTTGATCGCTTGGTGATCTATCGAAAGGCGCCAGAAGATCTGCGCGTGTTGGTGTACGACCGCGTCAAGCCGCAGATTGAGCGCGAGTATGCAGCAGGGCGACTTGCGCAGACTGGCATGCCCTTCGCGCAAGCATTCCCAGAGCCGCCTGGTCTTGAAGAATTCCGTCGTTTGCAGGCGGAGGCGAAGAAGGCGCGCGATGCTGAGAAGGAAAAAGCGAATATCAGCGAAGCTGAACGCAAGTAGTTGCGATCGCGTGTTGAGTGCCGTGATACCGCTTCGTTCGCTGCACGCGTTCTGCGCTCCCGTGTAGAGTGGCGCCATGCAACGACCTCCCGCAATTCTCGCTATTGGCCGGAACTATGCAGATCACGCAGCCGAGATGGGCACGAAGACCGACGAGCGTCCGATGGTCTTCATGAAGAACCCTGCATCGGTGTGTCGAAGCGGCGACGACATTGTGATTCCGCGCATTTGTCGTGAGGGTGGTCCGCAAGTTGATTACGAAGGTGAACTTGCGTTTGAGATTGCGCACGACTGCCGTGATGTGCCCGAGTCTGAGGCGATGTCTGTGATCGCTGGCTATCGCGTTGCGAACGACATCAGCGCGCGTTGGTGGCAGAAGACAGGAAGCGGCGGCCAATTCTGTCGTGGAAAGAGCTTCGACACATTTTGCCCGATGACCGATTTGGTGCCAGCTGGTGCGATTTCCAATCCACAGTCGCTCGAGATTGAAACGGTTCTCAACGGCACCCGCGTGCAGCACGCGAGTACGGGACTCATGGTGTTCTCGGTGCGATATCTCGTCGCGGAACTGTCGCGGGGTATGACGCTTGCTGCTGGAACAATTGTGCTCACCGGAACGCCTGCTGGCGTTGGCGCTGGACGCACACCACCGCTCTTCCTCAAAGATGGCGACACGGTCGAAGTGCGTATCGCTGGCGTTGGACATCTGGTGAATCGCGTGCGCGAAGAGCGCTGACGCGACGACTGCACGCGCGATCAGGGCACTGGATCGTGGCCGGATGGACCCCACGGCTGACACTTCAGCAGTCGTCGTGCTGTGAGCCAGCATCCGCGCCACGCACCATGTTTCTCTAGCGCTTGCATCGAGTAGACCGAGCAACTTGGTGTGAAGCGGCAGTGGCCGCCGAGCAGTGGGCCAAGGAACACTTGGTACGCCCGAACGCCGCTCATGAGTATGCGTGCACCGATGGTCGCCCGCGGAGAGTCGGACTCGTGTGAGTGCTCGTGTGAAGGCTCGCGTGAAAAATCGCTTGCATACAAACCTGATGGCCGCCGGTCGCGCGACTTCACATCAAGGGATCGCGAGGCATCTCCGCAGCAGGAGTGTCTTTCGTCTCCGCGCGTCGTGGACTCGGGCGTTTGCGATCCTCGCGTTTGATCCATACAGCGTGAAGCGTACCGAGCGCATCGAGAAGGCGTGTGCGGTACTCAACGAGTGAAAGCGGTTCGTGAGGACGCACAAGGACGACGATGTCGTAGGCAGCACGCGGGAGTTCTGGTTGTGCAGTTCGATAGGCCTCGCGTAGGAGGCGTTTGATTCGGTTGCGCTTTGCCGCGCAGCCAACGCGGCGACCGATGGAGATTCCGACCCGCGAGTGCGGCCCGTCGCTTGGTCGGGTGTGCACAGCAAACGCACCGCACTCGGTGCGTGCGCGCGCGTCGATGACTTCTTTGAAGACGCCAGTTCCGGCGAGCCGCTGCGATTTACGGAAGTTGAGTGGAGCTGTCATTGCTCCTTCTCCATCTTGCGACGCCAAAGCCGCATGATGCGTGCACGAGTAAGAACGCCGAGCATTTCTCCGCTTGGTCCACGAACGGGTAACGGACCACGCTCAAGCAGATCAAGTGCGTGATCGAGCGGAAGATCGCGGTCAAGCGCGCGAATACCCGTGCGCGCGATGTCGCGAACTTGGAGAAGCGGTAGCGCTTCACGGTTGACAAGCGCAACGCGCAAGTCGCGCGCACCCACAATGCCCTCAAGGCGATTGTCATCATCAAGCACGATGAAGTCTTCTCCACCGCGCGCGAGTTCGATGAGCGAAGTCGCCCACGCAGAGCCGCGTACGACGACCGGAGGCTTGAGCGGTACATCACCGACGCGCAGTCGTCGCAGCGTCGACATATCACTGGCACTTCCAAGGCGAACTCCAAGTGCAGCGAGTTCTGCGGTGTACAAACTATGTCGCTCGAAGAGTCGAGCGACGATGGTTGACAGCGCTGCGACCAAAATCACGGGAAGCAGCACCGAAGGTTCGCGCGAGAGTTCATAGACGAGCATTGCGCCAGCGAGCGGCGCATGCGTACTTCCTGCAACGACTCCAGCCATACCTACAAGTGCGAGCGGGGCAGGGCCAACTTCCCGCACGAACGGCACATATTCTCCGAGACTTCCGAACGCTCCGCCCACCAACGCGCCAACAAGCAGGCTCGGTGCGAAGAGGCCGCCGATACCGCCAGAGCCAAGCGTGAGGCTGGTCGCAACACATTTCACGACGGCCAACCCGAGCAACAGCGCAGCAACGATGAGCGCTGTTTCCTTCGCGTAAAAGGATGGTTCGAGCACGGCGCGCGCCAGCGGATAGCCGTTGCCATAGAACGGGGGAATCGCGCCCTGTCCAAAGTCAAGCCACTTTGAAGCGAGTGCGACATGAAGCACGCCGAGCACCGCAAGAATTGCAGCTCCGCATGCAGGCAACAGCCACTTTGGTACCGGAAAGCGCGCGAACGCAATCTCAGATGCTTGCAGCGTGCGAATGAAGAACACGCTTGCGATGCCGCAGACGAGGCCGAGCAAAAGAAACGCAGGCGTTGTTGCGATAGAGAGTCCGTCACCCGTACCTTGGAAAAGTTCAGCGCCAAGCCCGAAGAGAGGCTCTTGCGTTCCCAAAATCGTCTGCACCGTTGCTGCGCTGAAAACTGCCGCAATCACGATCGGCGTGAAGGTGCGCAATGAGAAATCGCGCAAGAGCACTTCAAGCGCGAAGAAGATGCCGGTGAGCGGTGCGTTAAAGACCGCAGCAATACCTGCAGCAGCGCCGCAACCAACAAGCGTGGTTGCGGCTTGCGGGTTGGCGCGGAGTAAGCGCGCGAAGACAGAGCCAAGCGTTGCGCCGATGGTGACGATCGGACCTTCTGGTCCAGCAGAGCCGCCGCTTGCGATCGTGGCGGATGCACCGAGCCATGTGCGGAACGCAAGTGCAGCGGGAAGTTGGGCGCGCTTTCTGTGAATCGCGTAGAGCACGCTCGACACGCCGTGTCCTTGGATCCGTACTCGAAACACGCTCTTGATCGCGCCGCAAAGAACAGCTCCGAGCACCGGCACAATCGCAACAGCAACCGCGATTTCTGCGGGATTACGCGCTGCCCACCCCATCGCTGCGTGCTCTGCCCATTGGATGGGTCGGATAAATGCAAGGGCGATAAGGGCGAGCGCGATTCCGG
>JASGCF010000483.1 GCA_030054275.1 Limnohabitans sp.
TGTCGACGGCGACGGCACTGTTGGTGCATCCGACCTCGCAGAAGTGCTCGCTGGTTGGGGCACGTCGACTCCAGACCTTTCGGGCGATGGCGTCGTCGACGCTGCAGACCTCTCGGCACTGCTCGGTGCTTGGGGCGCGTGCAACTAATTGGGTGACTGTTCATGATTCGCGGCTTCGGCGGCGAGCATGACAACATGTGTGTTCTATCGGCGCCCGGCGGCGGGTTGTTCTCCGCCGGGCGCCGTGTTTCATCTGATTGCAGGCTTGTGAGTGCGCTCGGTACGCTGCTTGTCTCTGATCTTGAGAGGAACTTCCGATGCTTCAGGTCACTGTCGGCGAATGCCGATCGCTTCAATTCCCACTCTGTCTCGCACTCGCGGTCGTGTTTGCAACAGGCTGTCGGCCAAGTACGCGAGAGTCCGAGCAGAAGGCTGATGGGGGGGCTCACCATGCGGCTGCGCAGCCCGCGACCGTGGCGTCGCCGATGGCTTCTCCAGATCCTGCGGAGATTCCTCCGCGGGTCGCGTCGCTCGAAGCGCGAATTGCACTCGTACAGCAGGGATTTGACATCGCCAGCATGATCCCAAAGGATCCGCACGAGCGTGATCGCGCCAAAGCTCAGGAGTGGTGCGTTGTTGCGATGATTGAACTTGGTGATCTCGCTCGTGCAGAGGCGCTCGCAAAGGGTATCGACACGTGGCGTCGACCGTCCGTGTACGGCGATATCGCGCGTGCGTATGCGGCCAAGGGCGAGACGGAGAATTGCAAGCGCATTGCCGATCGCGCGATGGCATTGGTCCCAGGACTTCTCGATTGGCAGCAAGAGCGTGTGCGCGTGAAAATTGCACAAGCGATGGCAACGCTTGGTGATCGCGCCGCGGCTGCGGATCTTGAGCGCGGGGTGGGCGAGCCTGAAATTGGCAAGGTGGCCACCGTCACCGCAACAACGGCGAAGTCGGAGGAGTTCGACGCGCGCGCGGCGGAGATCGAGGCATGGATTGCAACGGGCAACTTTGATCTTGCACGGAATGCGGTTGCTGTAGCTGTTGCTCTGTATCAGCGTTTCGGAACCGACGACACGCTGCGTTCGCGTGCGGAGCAACTGGTTCGCAGTGGATACGCAAAGATCCCGTACGACCTCCGTGTCGCGGCACTGCTCGACCTCGCGAAGGCTGCTTCCGGTGCTGGGCGGCCAGAAGATGCGCGACGTTTGGCCGATGACGCTCAATCGATTCTCGCTGCCGCGAAGTGGCTTGCAGAAGATCGTGTGGCGCAGCAGGCGGGCATCGCGCGAGCGAACGCAGCAATCGGGGCTCAGGAGCTTGCGCGGACCCAACTCATCGCAGCGCTGCAGGATTTCACGGAGCACCGAAATGGCATCGTGGACATTCTGCGTGCACGGCCGTTGCGTCTACTCGCGCTTGGGTTTGCAGAGATTGGAGATGCAGACAAGGCCAACGAGGTATTCCTGTTGGCGGTTGATGAGGGCGCTGCCAATCCAAACGCGCGCCCGCGCGCGGAGGACCTTGCAGCAACCTGCGCGGATCTTGCGCGCGCCGGAATTGTGCCGAGTGATGCCCTGCGGGCGCGCATCGCGACAGTGCAGTCGGGTCTCGTTGCCCCGTGGTGAGTCGCGCGTGGTGAGTCGCGCGTGGTGAGTCGCCGGTGGTGAGTCGTGCGTCTGCGGACGGCCGCATCACGAGGCGTGCGCATCTCGCGTGTCTAAACATTTCCTTTACATTTTGATGACAGAACGCTGACAAAACGCTCATGCAGTCAACAACCTGCGTGAGGAATGCGCCCGTACCTTTCGCCCCTTCGAAACCTTCTGAAGGCGCGGGTCCGATCTACCGCGATTTAGAAATTCGGCGATTGGCGTCGTTTTCATGCACTTTTCTCAGACTCCATGGGCAGTTCTCGGCGTAGTGATGTGCGCTGCAGCTCCGCAAGATGCGGGAACTGTGCGTGGCTTCGTGACGGACCGAGATTTTGGCGGACCTGTTGCGGGTGCAGTGATCACTGTTGTTGAAAATGGGCAAAAGGCAACAACTGGCGAGGATGGTG
>JASGCF010000105.1 GCA_030054275.1 Limnohabitans sp.
GACAACCAAACTTGCTTCCAAGTTCAGTTCAAAACTGCGTCGATCAAGATTGGCGCTCGTCATGAGCGAAGTTCGGCCATCCGCAACGATGGTCTTCGCGTGTAGAAGCCCGCCGCGATACTGCCAAATCTCAACACCGGCTTCGAGAAGACGATGATAGAACTTGCGACTGGCGAGTTTCACCAGCATCGAGTCGTTGTGTTCGGGCACAACCAAGACCGTGCGAACTCCGCGGCGCGCTGCCGTCAAGAGTGCGGCAAGCGCCGGCTCATCGGGCACAAAGTACGGCGTCGTGAGCACGACCTCCTCTTCTGCCAAGTGCACCATCGACAAGATGAACTGTGGCATCGCGCTCTCATAGGTTGCTGGACCTGTGCCAAGTACCTGCGCAATGGCGCGCTCTGTGCCATCTCGAACACCCAGAGCGATCAACTCGACCAACTCTTCGTCCGTCTCTAAGAACCAATCCTCAAGGAAGATCTTCTGCAAGTCATTTGCGATGGGGCCTTTGACACGCATCGTGGCGTCGATCCACGGGGCATATCGCTCCTTCACCTTGAAGTCTTTCGACGCCAAGTTGTGACTGCCGATGTAGCCAACCACGCCATCAATCACCACGATCTTGCGGTGATTGCGCAGATCGATGCGACCAAATCGTCGGCGCAGAAAGCCTACCGGCAATGCCTCAACCACTTGGACGCCGGCGGCGAGCAGCTCCTGATGTCGACTACTCCTGAGAAATGCACGGCTTCCCAAGCCATCGAGCAAGAGCCGACACGGAACGCCGCGGCGCGCCGCATCTTCAAGGGCGCGGAACACATGGCAACTGGTCGCATCGTCAAGCGCAATGTAGAACTCCACATGTACATGGCGCTCTGCGCTTCGGATGTCTTCCACCATGCGCGCAAAGAGTACATCAGCCTCGTCAAACAACTCGACATCATTTCCGCCAAGCGGAAAGTCGCCCGAGATCGATGCAGCCTGTGTTGCAAGCCGACGCTGCTCCATCGAAAGCATGCGACAGACATCTTCTCGCGCGGTGCGACGAGCCCTCGCCGATCCACCAGCCTCGTCGCGCAAGCGCATTTCGCGTCGAACTTCCGCAACCTCCGCGTAAGCCCGTGCACGGCGCCGAGAGAGCCACGCGCGTCCAACCAAGATGTACACGATCGGACCGACAAACGGTGCGATGAGCACCAAGAGCACCCACGACATCGCGCTTTGCGAACGACATCGTCGATCAAGCAACACTGCTCCGACGGTTGTCAGCGACATCGCAAGCGCGACGATGGCGAGCGTTGGTGTCATCCACGCCCACTCGTTGAAGATCTGGCGAAGGATTGGGATCATGCTGCTCTCGACCGATTGTCCGCGCACACCCGATGGCAAAGGAGTAGTCTACGAAACATGCAGGACGCATCGCCAACCGACCGCGCGGGCATGGTCTCGCCGGCTCAACCGGACATCTTTTCGCCGCTCATTTCCGCTGCGATCTTTGGGTACTACGGCTTCCTCAACGACACCGTGCGAGATGTCACCGACGATCAAACTGGCCAAACGGTGCCGCTCTGGATCGGCTTCCTTTGGTCGATGAGACTTGTTGCGCTTCTCTTTGTGCTGTCTGTCGTCATGGCGCTGCGCCGTACGCGCGGGAGTTTGTTCGTATCGGGACTTGGAGGAATGCTGGCCGCCCTGCTGCTCGCTGCGTTTGCGGTGTGGGACGCGATGGATCAACAGTACATGCTGGCTGCTCCGGGTTGGTTGCTCGTCCTGTTTGCAGCGTGGAACGGTTACGCCTCGGCTGGATCGCTGCGCGATGGCGTCCGCGAACTGCGCGGGTAGCGGCAAGTCGGTGGCGGACAGATTGCGCCACACACAGCGAAGAATTCGTATACTCGCCGTTCCGGTGCCCTCTTAGCTCAGCTGGATAGAGCAGCGCTTTCCTAAAGCGCAGGTCGCAGGTTCGAATCCCGCAGGGGGCGTTCTTTGCGCAGTGCTTCAACGCTGTTGTCGAAAGATTTGCGCTCAAAACTGTTGGTAGGTCAGCGGTTCGTCGAAGTCTGCCATGAAAGCGGTTTGCACATGAAAGCGGTTTGCACATGAACGAGGTTTGACCATGAAAGTCGACTGAAGTGCACACAAGCGCACCGAAGCACACTTGTGGCGCAACTCGCCAACCGTCCGAAAAGCGTTTGTAGGAATTCTCATCATGATCCCAGTGCTCTTCTCGAATCTTCTCTGGCTTGTCGTCTGCTCGTTCTGGTGCATCGCGTGCGTTGGCCAAGCGCGCGCAGACCGCGCGAAGGGCACTGGATTTCAGCGGCCGCTCTCGAAGGACGAGCTTGAGCGCTGATGTCCCCGCATGAGCGTGAACAGGCACCTGCACCGCAGAACACGCCAACGCCGCTCTTACACCCGACGCCGCTGCTTCACATCGTGCTTCTGAACCCAGAGATCCCAAACAACACTGGGAACATCGGGCGGACGGTTGCGGCGCTTGGATGCAGACTGCACATCATCCATCCGATCGGTTTTGACATGGATGAGAAAGCGCGGCGACGCGCTGGGCTCGACTACTGGCATTTGGTCGACTGCGTTGAACACGCGTCATGGGAGGCATTTCTCGCCTCAGAGCGACCTGCGCGGCTTGTCCTGTTCACAGCCCGTACGAGGCATTCGTACTACGACACCTCGTTTACCCGCGGCGATTATCTCCTCTTCGGCAAGGAGTCGAGCGGTGTTGGGCCAGACATCACTGCGTGGGTGGCGGAGCAGTATGGGGAAGCCTCGGTGGTTCGTATTCCGATGCCCGCGTCGGACGGCGTCCGAAGCCTGAACTTGGCAACGACGGTGGCGATTGCAGGTTACGAGGCATATCGGCAGATCGCTGCGGCCGATGGATGGAAGTCCTGACGAGGTGTTGAGAGCCAACCACCTTCAGAACCATCGGCGACAAAGACGCGACCAAAACCACGACCAAATGTGACCAAAACCACGAGTCCAAAGTCGCTTCTCGGGTTTCCGCGCCCTCTCTTCCCCAATGTCGCCGTATCTCTTCAGGCTCGCGCAGACTTCCGCGCACGCGCCCCGCTCGGGTAGGATCCACCTCATGACAGCATTGTTGATCAAACGAACCAATCCGCTCATCTCGCGCTCGTCGGGTCACGCCTCACGACGCGGCTTCACTCTGACAGAAATGTTGGTTGTGATCGGCATTATCGCGCTCCTCATCGGCATCCTGCTGCCAGCCCTCAGTCGCGTGCAAGATCGCGCCCGCCGAACGCAGACAGAAAGTCTGATGAACGAGTTCCGGAGCGCCTGCGAGAATTTCCAGCAGCAGTTCGGGTTCTACCCAGGCATCGTGCCAGAGGCGATTCTCAACGCCACCGCGAACCCAGCGATCTCGGGCATGGAGAACGCCCTTCTGCACATGTGCGGCGGAGCGATTCCGCAAGATGACCCAGACTACGGCGCCGCTGCATATTCGTCATGGACCGAGGTCACCTTCGGCTCCGGCACAAACACCTTCAAGATCAAAGTCAACGCATCGAAGGTCGGCGAGGGCCCGCGCATCCAAGGCGCGAAATACTCCTCGTTCTTCTCACCAAAGACGGACGATCTGCTCGCCGCGCCAGGGCAAAACCTGGCATCGGCTGCATCGGTCGACCCATACGCGAATGATCCGCTGCGCATCCCAGATCTGCTTGATTCGTGGGGCCAGCCGATCATGTATCTCCGTCAGTTGCGTCCACAAGCGCAATTCCTCGTACAAGGGGGGCTGCAAACCGAATCACTTTCGGATGCCATGTTCGCATTTCAAGGCGCCGCGCCATATCTGAACTCAGCAGCACTCGGCGACCTCGGCCGCGATCAATCCAACAGCGTGCTCCGCTTGGCAGCGGCCGCAAACAAGAGCGCCACCCTCGGGCAGATCATCCGCGCGCCAGCGATCGGCGTCCCCACCGGAAGCGCATCGCAGATTTTGACAACGGCCGCACCACGCGGCGCCTTCGCTGTGATCTCGGCAGGGAAGGACGGCGTGTTCTACTCGCAATACGACGGCATCGGTTCACCGAGCGCACCGAAGAGCGACATCATCTCGGGAGGCTCCAATCCGAAGGGCCCAGAGGCGATGGCTGAGTACGACGACATCCGCGTCTTTGGCGGCGGTTGATCGACTCGCACAACGCGTCGACAACGCGGCGCTGCTCTTCTCAAACCCCACCCTATAGCCTCATTCCGTAGCCTCATTCTGTAGCCTCATTCTGTAGCCTCATTTTTGCGCCCGTGCGCTCCCGCGTGCGGGCGGTTTTTATGCCGCCAGCGTCTTTGGCGCATCGCCCATCTCTTGCTGCCCTTCCTCTTGCTTCCCTTCCTCTTGCTTGCGTTCGCTCTCCCGTTGTTCCTGCGCCTTCTTGGCGTCGATCTCACGCTTCTTCTGCGCGCGTTCAGCCTCGGTACGACGCGTGATTTCATCACGGATGCGCTTCATCTCTTCTTGGAAACGCTTCTCAAGCGCCTTCACCTCATCCTCAGACAACTCACGACCGAGAGCATCACGAAGATCTGCGAGCTTTGGTCGTGCCTGTTCAATCTCGTCCATGGATTTGCGAAACTCATCACTCGGCGGCTGATCTGGTGCAGCCTTCTTGCGCGCTGCTTCGAGCGCACGACGCTTGATCGCCGATTCACGCTCGAATGCGGCCAACCGATCGACCCACGCAGCACGCAATGCGTCGAACTTCGCGCGACGCTCTTCGGTGAGGTTCATCGCGTCAAGTGCAATGAAATACGCGCGCTGCTCGATCATGGGCTTTGACATGCGCCCGCCCTTCGGATCGATGAACGGACGCTCACCTTTGACATCGGCAGATGGAACGGCTGGGCCCTTCAGCACATCGTCTGGCTGCGCGGGGGCGGAGCCAGTTGTCGAGTTTGGGTTCGGGTTTGTTGGCGGGGATTGCTGCGAATCGGAAGCTACTGCTTGGAGCAACGCCGCGTTCAACGCGAAATCCACCGCTCCTGCGCAACACACCGCAAGCACGAGCAGCGAACTGGGGGCGGACATTGCGAACTTGTTCATGGCGACCCTTTCGATGGGCTTTGATGCAGCGAGATGCATCTTGCGAACGCGCGAGATGCTGCGATTGTTTGGCTTCGCGGTGCGTCGGTGGCACTTTCTACACAGGGTATCGGCGGGAAAGGCGCTAGGATCCTGACCTTTCCCAAGCGACACCCAATGCAACTCACCTCAGACCATCTCATCGAAGCGCTTCGCACCGTGTTGGACCCCGATATCCGGAAGGATCTCGTCACCCTTGGCATGGTGAAAGAAACTCGCGTCGAGGGTGCACGCGCCTTCTGCACCATCGAACTCACAACTCCAGCCTGTCCCATGAAGGACAAGATTCGCGGCGATATTGAGGCCGCAATCGCGGCGACTGCATCAAACTTGGGCGCGGCCTACAGCGGAGTCGAAGTGCACTTCACCGCAGATGTGCGCAAAGCAAATGAGCGCACGCGCGACGGCGCGAATCCCCTTCCTGGTGTCCGACAAGTGATTGCTGTAGGCGCTGGGAAAGGCGGAGTCGGGAAGTCAACGGTTGCAGTCAACCTCGCCGTCGCACTCGCGCGGATGGGCGCGAAGACTGGCCTCCTTGACGGAGATATCTACGGACCAAGCGCGCCAACGATGCTCGGCCTTGAAGACGAGCAAACCCAAGCGCGCGGCAACATGTTGCTGCCCTTTGAAGTGCATGGCATCAAGGCCATGACCATCGGCAAACTTGTCGATGCAGACAAACCGCTCATCTGGCGCGGGCCGATGGCGCACGGTGCCTTCAAACAACTTGCGACGCAAACCGAGTGGGGCGAACTCGACTACCTCGTGGTCGATCTTCCGCCTGGAACTGGCGATGTCCCGCTCACGCTTTCGCAACTGCTGCCACTCTCGGGTGCGGTGATCGTCTGTACTCCACAACAAGTTGCCCAAGATGACGCGAGACGGGCTGCGAAAATGTTCGAGCAACTCGGCGTACCCGTTTTGGGGGTTGTTGAGAACATGAGTTCATTCATCGATGACACTGGCCGCGAGCACGATCTCTTCGGCAAGGGTGGCGCCGAGATCATGGCGCATGCCATGGGACTCACTTTCCTCGGATCGATCTCCATCCGAACCGCCCTTCGCGTGCACAGCGACCGCGGTACGCCGCTTGCCAATTGGAACGATGCACGACTTGGCCTTGAACTCGACACAGTTGCCCGCAATGTTGCGCAACGCGTGTCGATGCTTTCCATGCTTGGTCAGTTCAAACAACCAACCATCAGCGTGCACTGAATCGTTCGCGCAACAGGGTTGCGACATCTGCCCCAACCCCAGAAACCGCCCCAGAAACCGCCCCCGCACTCATCTCTGAACTGAGGTAGTGCTGCAGGATGCGCTCGTCAATTTGCGCCACATCAACAAGCATCAGCGCGTCGACCACATCACCGAAATCAGGATCGACATTCAACGCGAGCAATCGCGCGTTGAGCCGCAAGTATTGACGCAACAACACAGGCACTGCGCGCTGTCCGCGTTCAATCTCTTCGACCAACCGATCAACATGATGAATGTCTGCGGCCGCAATTGATTTCTCGCGCTCGGTCCAACCGACGATCGGCTTTCGCTCCGGCGGATTTCGCGGCGTCACAAGTTTGGAAAATGGCGATGCCATCCGATGCCGTTCGAGAAACTCCATGATGAGTTCCTTCGACATCGATGTGTAGTCGTTCGAGATACTCACGGGGCCAAACATCCGGCGATAGCCGTTTCGGAACATGAAGATGCCAATTCCCTTCCACAACAACGAGAGTGGAAGCGGTTGCCGCTGATACTCAACGCGCACAAACGACCGACCAAGTTCGATCGCGTCGTGTAACTCCGCCGCGATGCGCGGCGAGTACTCAAACAGCGTGCTGGTGTAGAGCCCTGCGGCGCCGATGTCTTTCGTCAGTTCGCGTACTGGGCCAGCGCGATATCCACCGACGATGTCGGATTGCTCTTCGTTCCACACCACAAGTTGCGTGTAGGTGTCATCAAAACGATCAAGATCGATCGGCTTTCCTGAGCCTTCACCAACTGCACGAAACGCGATCTCTCGCAACCGCCCGATTTCTTGCATACCACGGGGAATCTGGCGCGCATGCACGGCGAGCACTGCGTACGGGCCCTCGCGAAAGAGCACCGAAGAATGGGGTAACGCATGTAGTTCCGCACGCAACTCTTCGCGTGTCGACGCAGGTGGCGCAACGGCTTCTTGTCTTGTCGACGATGCTTTGAGAGCGGGCTCGGGTGCTCGAAGTAACTCTGATCGGCCGCGGACAAGGCGCGTCACTTCCTCCGCGTCGAGCGACGCGAGATCGTCGGGAGTGAGCGGTCGTCCGATGCGCATGACAATCTCTTTGCCGCGCCGCGCTACGAATTCACGCGCAAGAAGCGCTGTTCGCAACCGAGGATGAAGAAGTCCAACAGCTTGGAACAGCGAACTGTTTCGCCCTTCACACCACACCGGAACGATTTTCGCCTTGCTGCGCAGCGCGAGTCGTGCTGGAATGGTGGACCACGGTTGGTCAACCGGCGTCCAATGCCCCCAGCGGGCTGCACTCACTTCACCAGCCGGGAAGGTGGCGAGCAGATGCCCAGACTGCAGCCATTCCGTCGCAGCGCGCAATTGCGCTGCGTTGCGCGCTGCCGCACCGCTCCCACCAAAGGGATCGACAAAGAAACAGTGCTGCGCAAGAAATGGAATGCGGGCCAAGATGCCGTTGGCAAGAAATCGAACATCGTCCCTTCGTTCGAGAAGCGCAGCCAAGAGTGCTGTCGAATCCGCGCCACCAAGTGGATGGTTGGAACACACCACCACAGCACCCGACTTTGGGACCTTCGCCAATTCTGCCGGCGCAATCTTGGGATGGATGCGAGTCGCAGCCGAGATCCGCGCGATCAACGACATTGCGCGATCGCCTGCTGCGACTTCACGCGCCATCGATTCAATCTCGTCGATCCCTAACACATGCTCTACAAGGGAAAGTGGCGGTTCAACCAGAGCCCGCATCCATGGTGACTCGGGCCGCGGCACGCGTACGGAGATGTCGGACACCGCAGGCTGCATGTTGGGATGTTGCGCCACGGGACAATCTTCCGCAAGCCGGAAGCATGCTTGCTACAGAGTTTCAGCAAGAATCACACAGAACATAAAACAACCGCTGCGGGCGTAGCGCGACGCAGCGGCGTTCTTGTGCGTTGTTGTATACGGGGAATGAAAGAACGAAGGTCGTGCGCTCAGGCGCGGCGTCTGCGCGCGCCTCGAACAAGCCCACCTGCAAGAAGCAACAGCGCTGCTGGGGCTGGAACTGGCGCCATACGGATCTGGTCCTGTGCGGTTGGGCTCAGCCAACCTTCTGTATTCGCGGTACGCCAGCCGCCCTGCCCAAGCGACGCGACCATCGCGTTGTAAATCGACAGACCTTCGCCAGAGAGCCCAGAGCGGAACGCGCCGGTCGTGAGCGACATCCGCGAAACAATCGTCGCGAGATCTGTCGACGCGAAGTTGTCATTGATGAGTTCCCACACAAGCGCATTGAAGGCCGCGGCCCCCGCATTCGCTGTCCCGGCGGACGCAATGACTCGACTGTCTGTGCCAAGCCATCGATTCATGGCGTCAGCAAGAATCGCTGCCTTCGCGAAGCCCATGGGGCCAGGAGCTGGCGGTGTCTGCGGCACAAGATCCATCGAAACCACATCAAAGGTGTAGCTCGTTCCGATGGTGACACCTTGGTAGACCTGAGCGCACCAAGTCACGGTTTGCTGTCCGTCACCCAAGTCCCAAAGCCGCTCTGAGAGTTTGAGGTTGGACATCGACAACGCGCCTGTCGAATCCCAGAGGTAGGACTGCTTGTACCCACAGGCCCACTGCTGGTTTGCGCCGTAACCGAGATAGGTTCCGGTGACCACGGAGGCACTCGCTTGCTGCGCAACAAGCACGAAGGCGGCACATGGGACCGCGGGCAAAACGGCCGAGCAGAGCGCAGGAACGAGATTTTTGAACATAGAGGAACACACTTCTCGCCGACCCCCGGCGATTTGAAAACACACTTTGAGAAAATCGACATACTCCGGTCGCTCGGCCGACTGCACGCCGTGCAACGAGAAGAGAGCGTCAGCGCGTGCTTCTGCGCGTGATCAGAGAAAATTCCAAGGGAATCTCTGACTCAGCGCGAGAAGTTTCGCCCGATGTGATCGATCGCTTGGGCTCATCGGAACACCCACAAGGCACTTTGCATGCGTGGGGGCTACGGGAGCGTGACAGCGAAGACACAACGCGCTCTTCCAGATTTTGTGGTTGCAAACGACAGAGGACACACACAGGAAAAACACAACACAGAACTTCCACACGCTTCATCACACGCACGAACGAGGTCGTTTCGGGCGCTTCTCTGGTCCCGCAGTTCTGGCGAGTTGTCGGACAACAACTCGTGCAAAACTGCATGCAAAGCCCGGCGAACCAACGGGTTGCGTCC
>JASGCF010000484.1 GCA_030054275.1 Limnohabitans sp.
TTTCCTTGCCTTTGCGCTGGCATACGCTGAAACGCTTGGGGCGTCGGATATCGCGATCGGCGTGAACGCGATCGATTATTCCGGCTACCCGGATTGCCGTCCCGAGTTCATCGCAGCATTCGAGCAACTTGCACATCTTGCGACCAAGGCAGGGGTGCAAGATGGCGCGCGTTTCCGCGTGCACACGCCTCTGCAGGAATTGTCGAAGGCGGGAATCGTGCGATTGGCGTTGGAGTTGGGAGTGCCGGTTGGCCGGACGCTTTCGTGTTACGACCCGTCGCCCGAAGGCGTGCCGTGTGGCCACTGCGATTCATGCATCCTGCGTCGGAGAGGATTTGCAGAGGCCGGCGTGGACGACGGGCAGTTGTCGCGAAAAATCTGCGGATAGCACGAGATTTCTGAGCCTCGGTGCGTGGTTTGTCGAAACCAATGACTCCGTGTGGTCCATCAAGGACCCTCGCCCATTCTGAGGAGACACCATTGACCGACCAAGTTGCCGCGCCGCCGCCCCCGCCAGGCTCAAACGGACCCTCCCCAAACGGACCCTCTCACGCCCCGCACTCTGGCATCGCCAACAACGGCGGGAGTACAGGTTTCCTTTGGATCGGTGCGATCGCGGCGCTGTGTGCGGTGGGAGGCGTTGCGTATTGGCTCGGTGGAGGTGGAGGTGGAGGTGGAGAAGACGGATCGCGACCAAAGATTGGTACCGGCCTCACAGCCGAGCAATCGCGTCTGACCACTGTATTCATGGCGGGTCAGTGGGTTGAGTCGGATGCGGTGTTCGATGACACCCACTCTTGGACTGGCTCCGGTGTCATCATTGACGAACAGGCTGGTGATCTCATCATCATGACGAACAGCCATTGCATCGCGTTACCGAGCATCGTTGCGGGGCAGCCAGAGACTCCAGACATTGCGAGTTACGAATTTGCTGTGGTGCTTGCGAGCGGCGATCAACCGCACCCCGTGAAGCAATTTGCCGAGACGCGTGCCGAGGGACTCGATCTTGCGCTCTTGCGTATTCCGCGCGGTGCTCTTCGACGAGGATTTGATTACGAGATTGCCCCGATTGCCAAACGATCAAAAGCTTCGCAAGGTCTTGAAACGGTGGCGATTGGCGCACCACTCGGCTTTCGGAACACCGAGACATTCGGTCGAGTGAGCGCGCTGCGAAATGCGGTTGAAACTGGCGGATATGACATCTTGCAAACCGATGCGGCGGTCAATCCAGGCAACTCTGGGGGGCCGCTCTTCGTGGTACAGGATGGCAAGCGATTCTTGGTCGCAATCAACACCTTCGGAATGTCGGGCGCTGAAAATCTCAATTTCGCGTACTTCGCAGATGAGTACGACGCGCGACGCTGGGATTGGTACGACGCGAATCCCGCCGGAGTTGTGAAGGCGCTTCGTGAGATCTACAACTTCGAAGCAGTGGAGAGGCGTTGATGCAGCACCAAGTCAAACACCCAATCGTTGCTGCGCGCGGAGCCGCGCGTCGAGGGAAGGTCTCGCCCACAGCCTTGTTCGCGCTTGCACTCACGCCGATCCTCGCGGTCGCACTGGTTGTCGCGGTGACATGGATGATGGGGCCTGGGCCAGTTCCCCCGCCAATCAAACTCCCGACGGCATTGTTCCAATTGCAGTGGAGTGAGACGGAAGGGTGGAATTCCAAAGGGCAGAACGCCTTTGAAGGCACTATCGAGGGCGTGCTGCGGGATCGTGGCACCACGCAACTCTTTGTGCGTGTGGCGCGCGAGAAGCTTGATTGGCCGGCGATCAAGAATCAGTTGAATTGGCCGCCCAAACTGCCGTCGACATTCACAGGCGGTCTTGCGATCTACGCGATCGAACTCACAAAAGTCGGCGATACGACGCTTGCGCTTCCTGCCGATCGCATATTGCTCAGCGCAGCAAGCGATGATGCGCTTCTGCGAGTGCCGCTCAAGATCGACGCGTTTCCAGCAGCGAAAGACTTCCCAGAGGTTTCGTTGGCAGGCTGGACGCGTGATGTTGCTGCAAGCCCTGAAGGGTTGCAGTCTGTACAGCCCGATGATGTGA
>JASGCF010000485.1 GCA_030054275.1 Limnohabitans sp.
GCGACCAATTGCTATGTGGTCCGCGACGATCAAGACCCGACAAAGTCCTGCTGGTTGGTCGATTGCTCGTACGCACCCGAACCAATGCTTGATTTCGTCGAGCGTGAAGGGCTGAAGCCATCGCTCTGCATTCTGACCCATTGCCATTGCGACCATATCGCGGGGCTTGCGCGCATGCGGCTGCGGCTTGGGCCGGTGAACACGCTTTGCCACCGTGCCGAGAAAGAGTTCAACGAAGATCCAAATCTGAACCTGAGCATCTTCATCCCGCCTGCGGTGAGCGCGCCGCCGCCGGACGCGTGCCTCAACGGCGGCGAAATGCTCGAACTTGGCGGGTACTACTTCCGAGTGTTGCACACTCCTGGCCACTCGCCCGGCGGAATCACCTTGTGGTGTCCCGAAGCGGGGGAGGCGATCGTTGGCGACACGCTGTTCGCTGGCTCGATCGGGCGCTTGGACTTTCCGACAAGCGATGTTGCGGCCATGAAGCGATCGCTCCACGAAGTGCTCATGCAGTTGCCCGACGCAACGCGCGTACACCCGGGCCACGGACCGTCCACCACGATCGGCGGGGAGCGCGCCTCAAACCCGTATCTCCGTCCCAACGCGCTCTAATCGATGGACCATTGGTCCGTTGCCCAAGCGCATCTGCACCACATTTCTTCGGGCCTCGAAACACTCGGCCGCCCCTATACTGCGCCCCCTATGCCTTACACGATCACGCCCGCCGAGGGCTTTGGTCTCGATGTCGAGAACACGGACTACCTGAAGGACCACTTCCAGGCACCAGACCGGTGGGTTCTCAACTTCGGCCCGCAGCACCCAGCCACGCACACGACCCTTCGTCTTGTGCTTGAACTCGACGGCGAGCGCATCGCCCGCTGCACACCGCACATCGGCTACCTGCACTCGGGCTTCGAAAAGCTCGGCGAGCATCACGACTACAACCAGTATGTCTGCACGATCAGCCGGATGGACTACATCTCGCCGATCGTGAACGACATCGCGTGGCACCACGCGGTCGAGAAGTTGTTCGGCATCGAACTCACGCCGCGCGCGAAGGTCGTCCGCACGATCATGTGCGAACTCGGTCGCATCCAGAACCACCTCCTCTGTGTCGGCGCGGCGGCGCTCGATCTTGGCGCATTCACGGGCTTCCTCTACGGTTTCAACGAGCGCGAATTCATCTACGACATCGTCGAGTACATCTCTGGTCAGCGCTTCCACCCCGATTGGACGCGCGTCGGCGGCGCATGGCGCGACATCCCAGACGACGAAGTCTTCAAGCGCATGGTGCGCAACTTCATCGATGTTCGACTTCCCAAGTCGATCACGGACCTCGAAACGCTCTGCAACCGCAACCGCATTTTCGTCGATCGCCTCGACGGCGTCGGCGCGATTTCGAAGGAAGACGCCATCGCATGGAGTATGACGGGTCCGAACGCGCGTTGCGCGGGCGTCCGTCGCGATGTGCGGAAGGATGACCCGTACCTCTGCTTCGCCGACAACTGGGACGGTGAGGGCGCAGACAAGGTCAAGTTCTCGATCGCGGTCGCGAGCGCGGGCTGCAGCCTTTCGCGCTACCTCGTGCGTCTCGAGGAGATCAAGCAGTCGGCGAAGATCATCGATCAACTCATCGATAAGTTGCCGGGCGGATCGATCAACGCGGTCGCAGACGGCAAGATGCGCGTGCCCGAGAAGGCCGATGTGTACGGCTCGATCGAAGGCGTGATCCAGTTGTTCGAGCTCTACATGAACAACCGCGGCTTCGACACGCCAGTTGGCGAAGGCTACGGCGCGATCGAGAGCCCCAATGGTGAACTGGGCTACTACATCGTCGCTGATGGTTCGAAGTATCCGTTCCGTGCGCGCACGCGCCCGCCGTGCTTCATCAACTACCAAGTTTTCCCCAAGATGATCGAAGGCCATCAATTGGCAGACATCGTGGCGGTGCTCGGTTCGCTGAACATCATTGCTGCGGAACTTGATCGATAGTTGGAGCGGTCGCTGCTGCGGCAGCTCCCTCTGGTGATAGGAC
>JASGCF010000486.1 GCA_030054275.1 Limnohabitans sp.
CCGTCTCAAGAAGTCCATGGAAGAAGCGATTCTCATGGCTGATGCATTGCGCGAGGCGGGCGATGAGGCGGACCGGAATCGCACCCGCGACCTCGGCGAGCGACTTCGTCTTGCAGAAGAAAGTGCCGCGGCACAAGTCGAGCGTGGCTGCGACTACCTCGCGAATTGTGGACTCAAACGACCGGTGATTCGTGTGGAGCTACCACAGGAACCGAGTACGCCTGGCGAGATCGAAATCGCCGCGCTTCTGACCAGTCTTGAACAGCATGTCGATGCACTGCAAGTCTCAAAATCTACGAGATTTCTGAGCGGATTCGCTCCGTACATTCTTTCTGCAGGGTTCGTGATCTTCGCTGCGGTCGCTGGCGGCGCGAGCACTTTGTTTGATCCCGCGCGTTGGCTGCCCGCAACTGGATATGCGGCGGCTGGCGCGTTCATCGTTTCGATCCTCGGAGTTGTACTTCTTCGCCGTTCAGCATCGGGCGCGATTCGCCGCATGTGGACGCCGCTTGAAGTTGATCTCGCGTCGCTCGCGCGCGCACGAGTTCGCGCGGAAGCGGAAGATCAAGCGGCGCGTCTCGCAAGCGCGGCGCGGCTCGATGCAACGCAAAAAGCAGATGAACGCGCAGCGCGCGCGCGCTACGAACCACGCCTCGCAGAAGTGCCAAAGACGCTTGAGCGAAAACTCGCGGAGGTCGAGCAAGCGGTTGAGATCAAACGAGCGGAAGTGATTCAAGAAGCGGATCGCGCGATCAGCGAAGCACAAACACAGGCTGTGAACGAAGAGCGAGAGATCCTGGCGTCGGCAGCCGCTGCGGAACAGCAGGAATTCGCGCGAGTTGAGCGCGAACGAATCGCGTTCGCCGAGGAAGAGGAATCGCGTCTCACTGAGGCAAGACACTCTTGGATGCAAACAGCGTCAAGCTGCCGCGATCGACTGCTCGCTGTCGCACGCGTCGATCAAACATGCACCAAACCGTGGAGCGAACTCCAAGGAAACCACGCGATCACTTGCACGCGCGCACCTTGGTTCCGATTTGGGCAATGCACGCTCACTCCAAACTTGCAACCTGGCGGGTTGCCGACCGATCCCGCGTTTTTCGTGGAAATGCCCGAGCAGATGATCATTCCCGCTGCGCTCGGATTTCCATCGCGCGGCAACTTGGCACTCACAGCGCCGGCAGCTGCGCGCACGCACGCGATGCAGGCTTGCCGTGCATTGATCGCGCGACTTTTGGTCACGATTCCTCCGTCGAAGTTGCGATGCACTTTCATCGATCCTGTGGGGCTTGGTGAGAACTTCGCTTCGTTCATGCATCTCGCAGATGAATATGAACTTCTTGTCGGCGAACGCATCTGGACAGATCCACGCTCCATCGAGCAGAAACTCACAGATCTCTGTGAGCACATGGAAACCGTGATCCAGAAGTATCTTCGCAACGAGTTTGCGGATATCGACGCGTATAACCGAGCAGCTGGCGAAATCGCAGAGCCGTACCGCTTCGTGATCTGCGCAGATTTTCCAACCAACTTCAGTGAACAAGCTGCTGCCCGATTTCTGTCCATCTTGCGTGCGGGACAGCGCTGCGGCGTGCATGTCATCCTGATCCGCGATCCGAGTGCACCTCTCCCAGATGGCATCACAGCGGCCGATCTTGCAGAATCCTGCATCGAAGTTCGGTGCGATGCAAAGGGAATCGCCTCCTTCGTAACCGGTGCCTTCGCCACTCTTCCACTTGAACTTGATGCGCCGCCATCTGATTCCGCGCTGATGGAGATGATGGCCGTCATCGGGCGTGCTGCAAAATCGGCTGCGCGCGTCGAAGTGCCCTTCGATGCAATTGCCCCGAAAGAGAACGCGTTCTGGTCACTCTCAAGCGCAAAGAATCTGCGTGTTCCGGTGGGTCGCGCCGGGGCCACGCGGTTGCAGCAGTTTCTCTTGGGTGAGGGAACAAGCCAGCACGCGCTTATCGCCGGTAAGACTGGCTCGGGTAAGTCCACGCTTGCCTACTCAATAGCTGGACACCCGAAGTATGA
>JASGCF010000487.1 GCA_030054275.1 Limnohabitans sp.
CGAGCGTCCGGCAAGTCCTTTGCCGGATGCGGCTCAACACCGGATGCGGTTCAACTCCGAGCATCCGGCAAGTACTTTGCCGGATGCGGCTCTCTTAATGACATCCACAACCGCTGCCGCAACCAACACCAGCCATTTGCTTCTTCGCAGCGCCCGCCGCGATCTTCGCCTTCGCGAAGGCAATCGCAGCAGCGCCGCTCGAACCATTGCCAGCCTGCTTGAGCACGGTCGCGGTCGTCGCTTCGATCTCGACGATCTTGTGATCGATCTCGCCCTCGGTCATGCCGAGGTAGAGACCCGCGAGGCGAATCAGGCCGCCCGCATTCGCGATGAAGTCTGGCGCGTAGCAAATGCCGCGACGCGCAAGCAATTCGCCATCGGCCGCTGGATCGCGGAGTTGATTGTTCGCGGTGCCGCACACGATGTCGCACTTCAGGTGCTGAATCGTGCTCGCATCGAGAATGCCGCCGAGCGCGCATGGCGCGAGAATGTCGACCTTCTCTTCGAAGAGGTTGCGGTCGTTCCCAAGGGCAACGCAACCGAGTTCTTCGACAGCGCGCTTCATGGTCGGCACATGCACATCGGTCACGAGGACCGCTGCACCCGCCGCGCGCAGGAGCTTCGCAAGGCGGAAGCCCGTTGCGCCAACGCCTTGAATCGCGACGGTGAGATTCGAGAAATCAACCTTACGACCCGTATGTGCAAGGCACGCCTTCATCGAATTGAAGCAGCCTTGCGCGGTAAACGGCGACGGATCGCCGCCGTGGCTCACGGTGTTGCCGCCCATGACATGCTTCGTCTCAAGCGCCATCCAATCGCAATACTGCGGGCTCACGCCAACATCTTCCGCTGCGATGTACTTGCCGGAGAGCGTTTCAACGAAACGACCCATCGCGCGCGCTTCCGCTTCGGTCGGTTGATGACCTTGCGCTGGCATGATGATGACGCTTTTCGCGCCGCCCATCTGCAAGCCCGATGCGGCTGCCTTGTAGGTCATGCCTTCCGACAAACGAAGCACATCGTAAAGCGCGTCGCCTTCGGTCGCGTACGCCCAACGACGCGTACCGCCGAGCGCGTTGCCGAGCACGGTCGAGTGAATCGCGATGATCGCCTTGAGGCCGGTCTTCGCGTCGTGGTGGAATGCCACGCGCTCGTGGCCGTAAGACTGCATCTCAGCAAGAACGTTCATGGCGATCGAAACCTCGGGATTGACGGGAAATTGAACTGACAAGGAACGGTGAACGAAGTTTCCGCGGCGCAACGCCTCTATCCGCGGGGAGGAAACAGTAGCGAGTCGAACGATTTAGTGCGACTTCAATGCAGCCATGTCGCCGGCGTACACAGAGCCGGAACCGAACTGCGGAATGCCTGCCTGCTGCGACGCGGGCGTGCGGCCCGTACCGAAATACTTCTGATCTGGGGTCTTCTCGGGAATCGAGTAGTTCGCATTCGGAAGGAGATCATTCGCAGCGAACGCGGCGGCGGCTGCCTTCTTCATCGAACTATCGGTGTTCACAAAGAGCGCGCGCAATTCTGCGGCCTGCTCGCTGCGCGCGATCGCGCAGAGATGCTCGACGATCGCGAGCTCGCGTTCCATCGCAGCACCTTCGAGGCCAGCGCGGAGGTTCGCATCGCAACGCGAAAGCGTGCAAGTCATCGCGTGAATCCACAGCGAGCTCATCGAGAGGCGCGCCTGAATCGTTTGATTCGCAATGAGCCGCTCCTCGTGCTCCTTGAACATGAGTTTGACATGGTGGCTGTGCTCTTGAATACGCACCATCAAGTCGTCGGCGAGATGACGCAGACGCGGGTGCATCTTCGACGACTTCGGCGAGCCTCGGCGAACGCCGAGGAAAAGCTCGGCGCCAACTTGCATGGCAGTTCCGAGATGCGCGAACGGATTCGCCTTCACCTTCAACAAGTACTCGCCAAGTTGCTTCGAGCCGTACGCAAAGATGAACGAGTGCATGACTTCGTTCGCGCCTTCAACGATGATGTTGATGCGCGAATCGCGCCACATGCGC
>JASGCF010000488.1 GCA_030054275.1 Limnohabitans sp.
GCTCGTTCCCACTGAATACGGTGTCCGCCAACGACAGCGCCGTCACGATTCCGGCAAGCTGCCTTGATGGCGCTGGAGCCAACTGCTTCAACGATGTGTGGTTCCGCTACACGGCGCCATGCACCGGAACAGCAACGCTCTCGACCTGTGGCAGCGCGAACTTCGACACGCGCATCGTGATGTATGCGTCGTCGACTTGCCCAACCGCAGCGACTCCGGTCTTCGCGTGCAACGACGACACCTTCACATGCTCGCCAACCACCACGACGACCTTGCTCGCAGATGTGACAGCGGGCACCGTGTACTACATTCGCGTTGGTAGTAAGGTCAACAGCGGCGGAACAGGCACGCTGACTGTCGGTTGCGAGCCAAGCGCGCCGCCATGCCCGTCCGACCTTGACGGAAGCGGAACGGTTGATGCTGCAGACCTTGCGACCGTCCTCGGTGCGTGGGGCTCGTGCGCTGGCTGCGCGTCGGATATCGACGGCAACGGCACCGTTGACGCAGCAGATCTCGCGACCGTGCTCGGTTCGTGGGGCGCCTGCCCGTGAGATGAGTTGAGTTGAGTTTGATTCTTCAATCGAGCCCGCGTGCGATCCACGCGGGCTCGATTCTTTTTACGATTGAGCCATGAACTTCATGCACCTCGCTTTGGTCGTTCCTGTCGCCGGACTTGTGCTTTTCGCGTGCGGTTTCAGCGCGCCCAGTTCGGCCAGTGCACCGCCGTCGTCGCTCGTTCCAGCGGCACGCACCGATGCATGGGCGATCGCGCGCGAGAAGGAGTGCATCCGTCGCGCGAAAGAGTCGGAGCCTACGAAAGTCGTGTTCGTTGGCGACTCGATCACGCAGGCGTGGGAGGACCCAGGCAAGGCTGCATGGGACAAGTACATCGCGCCAATGGGCGCGGTCAATCTCGGCAACTCCGGCGATCGCACGGAAAATGTGCTGTATCGCTTGGCGCAAGCACCGCTGACACGACTCGCGCCCGAGCATGTGGTGCTTCTCATTGGAACGAACAACCTCGGACACGGCACGAGCAATGCGACGGAGACGCTCGCAGGCGTGCAGGCCGTCGCCGAGTTGCTCGTTGCACAGTGCCCCAACGCCACCGTGCACATCATCGAAACCTTCCCGCGCGGCGAGAAGTTCAACGCGATGCGCGGCGACATTTTGCAGATCAATCAAGCGCTGCGCGCGTGGGTTCCGGCGGCGAATGCTGCGATCACCGCGAAGGGCCGCGAGAGTGCGCGCATGCCTCTTGCGATCCACGCCGTTGGAGATGCGTTCGTCTCACCGGACGGATCGATCTCGAAGGATGTGATGCCCGATGCGCTGCACCTCTCGCCGGCCGCCTATGAGACATGGGCGAAGGCTGTGGTGGAAGTGGTCGGCAAGTAATCGTCGAGGCTGGCGGAAGTTCGCGAAGTCCATCAACGCGCCGCCTCACGCCAGCGTGAAAGCCGCGCATCGTTTGGATTCTGTGCTTCGACTCCGAGCGTGAGACCGGAGAGTTCTGCGCGATCAGCCTCAGACGCGTTGCCCTGCAGGCAGTCGATCGCTAGGATTTCGCAGCGAAATCCGACCGCAAGAAGTTGGTCGTAGTCAAGCGGAGCATCGAAAGGCGCACGCGCCACGGTCCAACCGTCGAGCGCTGCAACGAAGCCCGCGCGCGCTCGATCGAGGTGACCTTGCCGTCGGTCGTGATCCGCGAGGAATCCGAGTGCCTGTCGCGTGCGGGAGTGTGTCGGTCCGATGCGCTCGCGCGCCATCTCGTATCCACGCAGATATGCCGCGCGTGCGTCAACAGATCGCTGAAGCAGTTCAAGAAGCATCGCACGCTCAATCTGAAGATCGATTTCGCTTGCGCGTGTTTGCCCGAGCGCTTCGTATCGTTCAAACGCCTTCTCTGCGAGCCCGAGTGCCTCTTGCGCACGCGAAGCCCCCTGTCTGCGCAAGCAGCCGACAAGTTGTGTGCCCAGTAGCGCTGCGTCACCCGCACGGTCGGGTGCTTGCTCGGCCCGTG
>JASGCF010000106.1 GCA_030054275.1 Limnohabitans sp.
TGTCGAGTCGGTGCCGCCGGCGGCATCTTCTGAACCAATGACGCAGCAGCATGGAAGTGCCTCAGGACAAGAAAAGTCAGGACAAGAAAAGTCAGGGCAAGGAACCAATACAGCCCCATCGAGTAGCGCGCCAACGCAGGAAAAGAACAACACATCCGAAAAATCGCATTCGTCTGAAAGTCCCACATCGCAAAACTCGTCGTCAGCAAATGCACAGCCATCCACGAAAGCGGCCGACGATGCGTCGCAAAAGCCTTCGAGTACGGCAAACGACTTCGCAGCGATCTATGCGACATTCAAGAGTATGAGTGGTGAGATTCGCGTCAAACTGCACATCGCAGAATCACCGCGAACCTGCGCAAACTTCATCAATCTCGCTCGTCGCGGGTATTACATTCGAAAGCCGTGGGAAGACTTCACGCCCGTTGTGAGACAACTTGGATCACCACTTCCTCCGAATGCAATTCCGTATTCGATCCCATTGGAACACTCACCAAAGCACATGTTCGATGTGGGCGGACGGTTGTGTTTGGCGAATACTTCTGATGACCCAGGCGCTCGCGGCCATCCGTGCCGCATCTTCATCACGGTCAAGCCACAAGAGCGTTGGAATCTCAACTATGTGATCTTTGGCACGATCGATCGAGGCCTCGAGATTGCGCAGCGCTTGACTGAAGGCGAACTCATCCAAGAGATTCGTGTTGAGTCAGACCGCGAGGGTGAGGTTGATCGATTTCTCAAAGCACACGAGCGCAACATCGCGAAGTGGAACGCAGCGCTCGACAAGCAACCACTTCCATGACACTCGCGAACACTTGTGCGCTGTCGCGCGCGTTCTTGGGGTTTCAGTTGTCATGTACCCCACGCTGTGACGCACTTGCTGTGCGTTCCGCAGCGTGATCGATCAAATCGCGAAGGTAGGTCAACTCCCGAAGTGCGCGACGCGCACGAGCCTTGCTACTTGGCTCTGCAAGCAATGCGTAGCGAACATCATCGCTTCGAGACAGCATGACATTGATCTGTTCGACAAGCACTTCTGTTGGAACACTTCCGCGGCGAATCCAATTGCGAATCTGCTCAAACCGCTGCATGCGCGCTAACTCACCATGTGCAAGCAATGCGCCAATCATCCCCTCAAGCACCGGCAAGCGACGCGGGCCGCCAACGCGTGAAAGCATCGGCGCCAGCCGTGCAATACGATAAAGCCGTCGACCGTCGGGTTCCGCGATGCTTTCGATGCGCGCGCGCGCGACGCCATGCACAAGAATTTGGTGGCGACCATCTTGCAGTTGTCGATGGTCCACCATCTTCACCACACACACCGCTGGTCGTAATGGCGGATCGCCAACGCGTTCACCGGGCCAATCACGCGCGGCGTAGGTTGCTAAAGCAAACGGTGCAGCACTCAGAATCTCGCCGTTCGTTCGTGCGCGAAGACAATCTTCGACCAGTTGCCGATAGCGTGGTTCAAAAGCAACAAGCCACTCTGCTGTGTGCGGAAATACTGGCACGGCAGGTAATGGAAAGAGCGCCATCGGACGCGAGAAATCCACACGCACTGGAGAAGACATCCGCGGATGATACGCCCCCATGCGGGCGAATCCCCTGCTTCTTACGCAGCAAGTGTTGCATTCGCGTTGTCAAGCGCAGCAACGAGATCGGTCCGAACGGTTTCAACCTGCGCGAATGACAGACCAAGTGCTTCGAGTGCTTCCGCCCGCACCGCACGATCAAGAATGTCCATTCGGAAACCTTCACCTTCCGTTGCAATACGGTCGGCGACAAAGATCAGCCACGGGATTTGGCGCGACTCTGCGGGCGCTTCTCGCGGGTCGTGGTGATGTCCGCACGCCAGTGCAAGCGAACGCGGAAACTTCCACTCCTCACACAATGCTTCTCCGAAATCGCCGTGATCTGCACCAAAGACGGCGCGCTCGACGAGCCGGAAATCGATCGTTGCATGCCCGTCGCCGTCAAACTGCATATCCCGAAACACCTGTGTCAGGCGTACACGGTCTGTCTGCAGTTCCACCATGATCCCGATGTCGTGCATCAACCCTGCCAAGAACGCTTCATCAAGTGACTTCATTCCTGCTTCGCGTGCAAGCAGTCGTGCACTGGTTGCAACAGCGATGGAGTGTGACCAAAGATCTTTGGCATCGAACCGATCACACAGCGAGCCGCCTTTGAACAACTTTGCCAAACTCGCTGCGATGGCGATGTTCTTCACGGCGTTCAAGCCGAGCAGCGAAATCGCGCGATCAATCGAACCAATTTGGCGAGGAAGACCGTAGAACGCACTATTGACGACTTTCAAAATGCGCGCAGAGAGCGCAGGATCGCGCGCAATGAGTGCATTGAGATCGCGTGCGCTTGATTGCGGATTCTCAACGAGATCAATGATGCCAAGCGTCACCTCAGGAAGCGTCGCGATGTGACTGAGTTGCTTCACGGCCAAGTGCGCTGTTTGTCGTCGATCCGTTCCAGCGCCGACCATCGAATGTGCAGCCTCCATCACAAACTCCTTCCGGCCTGTGGGCCCCCGTGACGCAATGTCCCTGCGCGCGAACGAATCGCGGACGCGTAGCAAGATCGGCCATATCTGCGTCTTGATTGATGTTGACGCACAAACTTCGGCGGAAGCAGGTCGATTCCCACGCTCGGCGTCTTTGATGCTTGTCACGAATACATCAACCAAGCCATACAAACGGAACAACCGACATGATCACGCGGTCGCTCTCGAAGCAATGCCAGACAGAGCCTAGGCTCTGTCTGATGAATCCGCTGGGCTTCAATCCGCGCGGCATCCCGATTGCCGTTGTCGGCTTCGACTCACCGTATCGCTGCGGATACGGCTTCGTCTCGCCTCCTTGCCACTCGGGCGCCGACGCGGATTTCGGGCCCTGGGCGATCCGTCAGACAGAGCCTAGTAACTGCAGCGCTTCGCAAGCCCATGCACGGTGAAATCGCATGTCGCGAGTGTCTCCGCGATTCGACGCGACGCACCGCCCGAAAGATACGGATGCGCACCCGAGGGTTTCCACGAGTTCGCCGCATCGAGTTCCCGCGCAAGCGCGGCGTGATCTCCAGACGCGACATCGCGCACATTGTCTGCGCGTTCGCGACCACCCTGCCGCGTGCCGACATTGATCGCGCGTACGCCGATCGCGGCACACTCGATGAGGCCGGCACTCGAGTTGCCGACAATCGCGCGGACCGATGGATGCTTGAGATGCGCGATGAAGAGTTCGCGTTCTATGTGCGTGAACGCGCGGACGCGATCGCGTCGCCGCTCAGCGACGATCTCAATCGCGCGAGCGATACCCTCGCGCCCAGGATCGGAGTTCGGCGCAAGTGCGAGCACGCGGCCTCGCGCCGCCAACGCTTCGAGAACGGCGTAGGCATCGCGCTCCTCCTCCGCATCGGAACGGCCAACTGGATGCATCAGGAAAACAAAGTCTGGTGCACCGACTTCAGCATGCTGATGATGCGTGACCGGAGCAATCTCAGCGATGCCATCAACCGCTGGCGAGCCGACGAGATGAATACGCGCGGCATCCTCGCCAAGACGCGAAATCCGTGCGGCACTCTCGCTGCTTGCTGGAAAGTGCATGTGCGCGAGCTTCGTGATGGCATGTCGCATGGCTTCGTCAGCAACACCTTCTGCACGATCTCCGCCATGAATGTGCGCGACGCGAACTCCGCCAATCGAAGCAGCGCTTGCAGCGGCAAACGCTTCGATGCGGTCCCCAAGTACGACCACAACATCAGGCGTGAGCCGCTCAAAGAGTGCAGCGAGTGCACTGACTCCGCGACCAAGCGCTGCAGCGTCGGCGACACGACCCGTCTCACCGGTACGCTGCATTTCGAATCGATGCACACGATGGCCGCATGACTCGACCCAAATGATCGTCGGCTCGAAAAGGAGGTGCGTGGATGAGCCGAATGTGGGATCACTGTGCCGAGAAAGTCCGCGAGGCGGCTCGAGCAGATGCGCGCCGCCAGCGCATACATCAAGCGCGAGATCCGCTCGCTGAGCGATTTCATGACACACAGGCGCGAGAAGCCCCCACTCCGCGCGCGTGCCTGTAACCACTGCGATCCGGCGCTGCGAACCAATGGTCACAGTCCGCTCTCCGCAGCAACCGGCCAGAGGATGTCTGCTTCTACCAGCACGCGATCGGCCTCGACGGCGCGTGCCAACCGCCGTCCGACGATGTCATCGAGCCTGCTCGCGCAGATGCCTGTGCCAGGACGCTTCACGCACAGATCCGCCGGTGTCACAAGATGACCCTCTGGAAGATCACACACCGCGACGAGCGACTGTCGGCTCACCGTTCGCACATCGCGCTCGACTGTTTGGAGTTCCTTCGTGAATCCTCCAACCATCCGCGCAGCACGATGCGCAAGCGCGACATAACCCGCGAATTGCATGGGATCTAGGCTTGCTGCGTGATCTGGTCCGCATGCACCGCGGTCGTATGTGAGATGTTTCTCAAGAATCGCTGCACCTGCTGCAACCGCAAGTCCACCTGTATCCATCGACGCGGTGTGATCGCTGTAGCCAACGGTGCGTCCTGTGATCGCTCGAATTTCATGCATCGCGCCAATCGCTGCGACATCATCTCGAGCAGGGTAACTCGATGTGCACTGGAGAAATGCCAGTTGTCGAACATCTGCAAGCCAACGCGCTGCCTGTGCAACCTCTTCTCGCGTTGCAGCACCCGTCGAAACGATAAGCGGCTTCCCGAACGAAGCAACCGTTTGAAGGAGCGGGAGATTCACCAAATCTGGCGACGCCGTCTTGAATGCATGCCATGACTGCTCGCGGGCAAAGGCAAACAGCGGAAGCGAAAATACAGTCACGATCGGAACCAAACCACAGTCCACGCATTCATCTGCAAGTCGACCAAGTTCATCAGGCTTGAGTGCCAACGCAGTAAGCATGTCGCGTGGATCACTCGCGCCTTGCAGTTTCTGATACGCAGCAAGCACTGCATCGCGCGACATCAGCATCGCTGCGTCAAACATCTGAAACTTCGCAGCATCCGCGCCAGCATCACGCGCTGCGTGCACAAGCTCACGCGCACGCTGGAATGATCCGTCGTGATTCACACCAATCTCAGCGATCACGAACGGAGTCCGACCAGCCCCAATTTCACGGCCGCCTAGAAAGAACGGTTCGCCACGACGCCCATCATCGTTCCAACAGGGATTCATGCGGGAACCTCCTCGCGACTTTGTAGTAGTGCCTCAGCCACTGCGAGATCAAGTGCGGAATCAACATCAATCACATCGCCTTCGCGCGTTTCGATTCCGCGGCGATCACGCCCAAAGAACGCATGTGGCTCACCCTCGCGAACATCAAACAGACTTGCGCGCCGAACGGCGATCACACCGCCATCAGGCATGAAGAGCGGCGGCAATTCTTGGCGTCGATAGATGCGATTCTCGACAAACTGTGCAACGCGTCCCTCGTGGTCAAGTCGCGACATCCAGTACGGATGCGTCTTGCCTACGCGATAGTAACTTTGCACGCTATCTGCGCCTGATGTCAAGAGAAGTTCCACAGCACGATCTGCAAGATCAGCAGGTCGTACAGGAACATTGGCGTACAACACAAGCACAATCTCTGCGCGTGAACCACTTGCAAGAACTGCGTGTCGCGCGGCTGCATCAACTGTCGCTGTGTCATTCGAGATGTCATCCGGGCGGAGAAACACCTCAGCACCTTCACTGCGCGCGATCGAGGCGATTTCATCACCGTCGGTCGAAACAATCGTGCGGTCAACACTGCGCGACGCGCGAGCGAAGCGAATCGAGCGCGCCACCATTGGAACACCATGCACGGGCAACGCGTTTTTTCGCGGTAATCCCTTACTTCCTGCGCGGCCAATCACCACAGCCAGTACGCGCTCGGTTGCGTCTTGATGAGGCAAACTCATGGTAAGCGAGTCCTTAAATCCTGCGTGTCCTCGCCGAATTCTCGACGAAGTTGCTTTCGTCGCGTGACAAGGTCACGCCAAAGTTGCAAGAGCCCACCGCGATCAACATGGCCAAAGATGCGATCCCCACGCAGATCAAGTTCGGAGAGCGGCACAGAACCATCCGACAAGACAAGCATTCGCCGCAGCATTTCACGCCACATCGCGCGCGACGGCGAGCGCGCACTCGCAAGTGGAACTGGCGGATTCTCCGCACTCGGATCAAACGGCGGCGCACCCTCGATGACCGCCGTACCCAAGATGTGCTGCCATCGATCAAAGAAGGTGTCGATGTCAGCACAGCTCTCAAGTCGACGCTGCAGCCGAGGAACAATCCAAGGAAGCGCGAACGCTGCGCCGCCTGAACCAGCAAGAACGCGCCGCTTGCCAAGCAGCCGCTCTATGTTTGCAAGAACATCGCGATATCGATCGACACCGTGCATGCGACGGTAAGTTTCACCGCCATCTGCGTCGAGTTCGACACTCACCGCGTCAACACCGCTTTCTGCCAGCGCATCGATGACAGAAGGTGGCGCGCAAAGCTCGGTACGCACATGTACACCTCGAATTCCACCATCTTTCGCCATGCGAATGAAGCGCGCAAAATCTGGGTGCATCAGCGGATCTCCAGCACCCGCAAGCGTGATGACTGCATCGCGACTCTCTGCAAGTTGCTCAATCAGACGCGCGAATCTCTTCTCTGTCATCACAGCACGCTGCACAGAACCCATGCGGTGTGGGCTCGCGGCGCCAGATCCTTGGCGGCCCGTATTCAACTCCACCATCAGATGCTGCGGGGTGTAATACGGGATCGTGTCGAACAGTTGCCGCTCGAGAAGCTCGATCGCAGAACTCGCGCTGATATCGGCAACACTCGCACCGCGCTCGCCGATCCACGGCTCTATGGCGCGGCGCATCCGAATCATGTTGCGTGGTGTGTCGAAAATGCCGCGGACAAGTGATCGCCGAATGCCGTGATCAATCTGGACACACACATCCTTCGAAATCGGATCTTGTTGTGGTCGCGATGGCTCGTATGCAAGAAGCCAGCCAATGGATGCATGTCGACCGCCTCGTGCGAGCTCTTGCATCAATGACCGTTCGATCAACACACCGCAAAGTCCAGGCGGTGACTGATTGAACACAACTCGCAAGAGTTCCGGACGCGTGCGATGGCGCTTCACAAGTTCATCGCAACCTGTGGATCCGTCCACCGCAACAAGCGGCCAATCTGGACCAACCAAGATCGCAGCCGTGAGCTCAAAGCGTTCCATTGCTTCGAGTGTCGCCGAGGCAGCGAGTACTTCGTCGTACACCGTGAGGCCAGCAATACCGCCACGCCACGAACTATCGCTCCACAAGCGTGCAGCCGCGATCGCTGCGCGCTCCGCGCCAAAGGGCGAACCCTGCGTACGGTGAATCTCGATCGGCAACCGAACTCGTTTTCGATCGATGAGCGCATCAATGTCATAGCCCTCCGGAACAAGAAGGACAATCGATGCGGCTTCCGTCGAGCGGCCTAGTCGCTCGAGCGTCCACTGCAACACGGGACGGCCGGCGAGCGTCTCTGCCAAACTGCGCGGTGTTCCGAGGCCTCCGTGCCACGGATCGACGGGCACCACAAACGCAGCTTTGACAGCGGTCGCGGTTGCGCGCTCACCAAGTGCGCGGCCAAGTGCGCCATCGGACGCTGCAGCAACTGCGGCTTCATCATCGTCTGGAAGCACCAATGCTGCGCGCTCGCTCGTAAGGCGTCGCTCAGTATCTGTCAGGCGTTCGAGATATTCGCCTGCGGCTTCTTCGATCCAACGCACATTGGCGAGGTCGCGCTCAAACTGCAGTTGCTGCTTTTCCTCCGCGGAAATGCCTCGAGTGTGTTCAATGCGACGATCCGCCTTGGCGCGTTTCAGTACACCAAGTTGGCTGAATTCATCGAGTAAACGCAGGGTATCGAGTCGTTCACCAACCTTCGCGCGCTCGGTTTCAATCGTGTGCCAGAGCGCTTCATCGCGCTCCCGCTTCGGTTCCTTCCCAAGAAGTTGAGCGAGTGCCGTACCCGTCCGTTGCGCTGCGTTTCGAATGGTGCGCACTTCTTGGGCGATGTCTGCAACGCGCGACGATGCTCTTTGCAACCGTGTGTGATCAAGTTCTGGCTTGGGCAGCGGAATCGTTGGTACGGGATCGCGCGCAAACTCTTCGAGCGTCGCCGCGAGCGTGCGAATTTCGGTGCCTGCTTTACGCACGCCGCCCTCTGTTGCGTCGATGGTGCGTAGACCTCTGCGCTCATCTTGCAAGAAGAAGTACTCGAATCGTTGGAGATAGGTCTCCATTTGCGCATCGGTGTAGATGGTGCGGTCGTGCACATCACGACGCTTCACAAGATGAGATCGATGTCGTGCAATGCGCGACCATTCAAGGTTCTCGATCGTGTTGAATGGGTTGAGCTCTGGTGCCCACACATCATCAATTGCTGTGCCGCGCGCGTAGTACACCCCATCTGTGAAACCCAGATCTTGGCCGATGAGCGCAACTGGATTACACCCAAGAAATCGCGCGATTTGATAGCAAAGATGCGCCACTGTGGCGCCAGCTGGCAATCGCCCCATGTCTCGTGCGAGTGGTCCAAGCAACGCATCAAGATGCGGCGCAGAAATCGCACGAACCGGACCTGGATAACTTTGCGCGATGATCGGATTTGCTTGTGGATCAAGAACAAGCGTGGTGTCTTCCACATCGCTCGCTCGGAGCCCGTCATAGAAGCGCTGCGAGATTCGGTGCCAATCAAGTGCGGCAACAAAGTGCGGGCGAATGCCTTCGGCAAGCAGTGGCTTCAAAACGGTTTGGGTCGCCACAATCACTGCACGCTCGCGAAGACCTGGCGTGGCGAGCAAATGCAAATTTCTTCGCAAACTTGGACCCGCACTCACGACAATGCCAAGTCTGCCTTGCGCGAGGCCTGCAAGCGGCGCCAGCCCTTCACCTCCGACATATCTGCGCGCATTTGCAAGCACCGCGCGCACCGTCTGTGCGCTGCGCGCCAGCCCTGTGGCAGCAGTGACGCGTGCTGCGCGCACTGTTTCTGTCACGCCATGTGCAAACGCTTTCGCAACGGGTGCGACGCGCGCCTTGCTTGCAGGATGCTCGACAAGTTCGGTGCCCTGAATCAATACGCCTTCCGCACCAGCAAATCGTTCTGCGTAGCGGCCAAGTTCCTCATCGCCGCGAAAGAACAGGATGTTTGCCGTTGAAAAGCTGTCCGTGAAATCGACGCGCGACAGCACCGCTCGAAGGAGCCCCATCTCTGGCTCGAGCACCACCACAAGTCCCGTGCGACGCAGTCGATGGCAAAGCTCACGAATGTGGTATCCCGCACCGAAGCCAAGGACCGCGACAACCGCTTTCTCGCGCAAATCAATGGCATCTGCAAAGGTCGTGGCCTCTTGGGACGGCTGATGTCGCGA
>JASGCF010000107.1:0-3942 GCA_030054275.1 Limnohabitans sp.
GGTGGTGCCTTGCGCTCCAGTTCGAGGAGTTCCTCCATCCATCGGTCGCGAACAACTGCCGTCGCTGGCACGAGTATCGCCTCGCCTTCGAGCGCCTTCACACACCATGTGAGCATCCAACGGTGCTGATCCGATCCAACCCCGTGGGTGTCGCGCATGTACGCAAGCGAGCGCTCACAGAACTCGACCCGTCGCCCTGCGAAGCGAGCCTTCGACACAGGTGGGGCGCCGAGGAGTCGAACCTGCGACGGATGCTTCGGCTTCTCGGTTGCGCCGCAGAGAAGTTCTAGCATGAAGCAGTAGTCGCGGCCGGAGTACGAACCATGCTGGCGAGCGCGCCGCTCGATCGCAAAGTGGATCCACCAGAAGACACTTTCTAACCGCTGCTCGGGATCGTCCGGCGTCGGCGGCGACTTCGGAAACACGCGGCGCTTCGTTCGGCGGAACCACGCGCGAATGCCCCTCGCGCTGCGCGAATCCGATGTCTCTTCCTCAGCGGGATCGACCAGCGAAACTCTCGTATCACCCAGCCGCTTCGCAACCACAAGCGCGCAGAACTTCGCCGCCATCGCCGCGAGTGGATCGTGCACGGAGTGAACCCAGCAGAGTTGGCGATACAGAGCATACTCAAGCCATTGCTCAAGCTGCCCAAACTCGCGCACGATCGGTTCGTCCTCCTCGGGCGCCCTGCCGAACGCCCGCTGCACAAGTACCGATCGATCGTCGGGTGACATGCAGGCAATCCACGCCCAGATATTGATTTGCGCAAGACGGCTGCGATCGCGCCGATGCTGGGTCTTGCGGATCGGATTCCATCGGACGCGTCGAGGAATACGCGCGGGATCGATCTCCAACCCGAACGGCCACTCGGCTGCTGACGCGTCGAGCGGCCGCTGCCACGGAAACTCGCTGAGATCGCGGTGGATTTCGAGATTGACGCTGCCCTCGCGCGACGAGTCTTCGGGGCGCGCGCTGGCTTCAGGGGAGCGAAAGGCGTTCCTGAGTCGGAAATAGAACCGCGAGATCCAATGCATACCGATCAATGCGTCATTGGACGATCAGAGCGCACGAATTGATGACCCGAAGTGTTGAAATTGAGCTCCGAACTGTGCCGGAGAGTGAGTTGGAACACCCGCACCCTTGAAAGGCGTCCGGTTACGCAGCGGGTTTGCTCCGTGCGCGCAACTCCGCGAGCAACGCAGCGCGGTCGCGTGCGAGCACGGTATTTTCGCCCAAGATGCGCGCGTCGTCGTGCAAGCGCTGTTGGTCGAGCAACCGAAACGCTTCCTCGTGCATGCCGCGTGCCTCAAGCGCGCGGGCAAGCCAGATGCACGCCTCCACTCGCTCGCGAAAGCGCGTCTCGTCGGCTGCGAATGCGCGCGCCGCTTCGGACAGCGTCTCGGTGGCAGCACCCAATCGCCGCGCTTGGACCAACGCACGGCCAAGGGCAATGCGCGCTTCCATCGCGCGATCTTGCTCCCCCGCCTCAAGAAGCAACGCCACGATCATCCCACGCAACTCAACTTCGATCGGCACACCGAATGGTTCGCGCTCTTCGAGTTGGGCGCCCGCAGTTACAAGAAGCGCGATGGCATCGGACCGGCGATCCAAGGCGGCCAGCGACTGCGCAGCCCGAAGTGCCAGTACAGCGTGCAATGCAGGAGACGCACCGCGCGGCAAGATGTCTCGCGCCTCTTGAAAGTACTTCTCGGCCTGCGCGTGATCGCGATCGATGGATGCGAGACCACCTTCGATCGCCAGTGCCCGCGCTCGACCCAGTGCGCCGTTTGCAAAGGTTGCGAACATGGGCCCTGCGCGCTTTGCACATGCGCGGGCGTTCTCACGCAGTACTTCGCGCGCCGGCGCATCAAGCAACGCGATCGATTGCGCTGTGAGGCAGTACTCGCCAACTGCAAGCAGCGCTTCACCGAATCGCTCGTCCATTTCGCCGACGGCCGTTGGCGCGTCTTCAAGAAACGCCTTTGCGAAAGCGAAATCGCTGCGCACGCGATCGCCGTCTCGCACGCCCCGCCCAAACGCACTCGTTTCGCGCGACATGGAACAGACCGCCGCCAGACGCAGGTCAAAGAAGGCTTCTTTCGAGAGCGTCGCCTGCAGTCGATCAAGCACTTCACCACGGAGTAGCTCGTGCAACGCTGGCGGCGAGACTGTCGCGGTACCAGCACCCCACACGCGAATCACACCACGCAAGAGCGAACTGGCTTCGCCCGCGCGCTCGACATCTTGCTTCGCACGCAGCGCTGCGGCTTGCTCAAGAACTCGCGCATCGGCAAGCGCAGATCGTGCGTCGGCCAACTGCATTTCGAGTCCGCGTTGGGTTGCTTCGAGAGTTGCGATTGCCGTTGCATCTGCCGATGACTCTGCAACCGAGCGCTTGAGTTGCTCACGCAAATCAAGCGCGTACCACGCAACACCGAGAGTTGCGAAAACTCCCGTGATCGCGCAAAACCATGGGAAAACGCGCGCAAAGCGCACGCGTTCTTTCGGAAACTCTTCTCGACCACCGAAGAGCGCGCGCGATTCAGCTTCATTCATTGGTCAGACCTTGCACTTCGTTCTGAGTGACCACCGATCAGCACCACCGATCAGCACCACCTATCAACACCACCTATCAACACCACCACGGCTTTGCGGCCGGCTCACTGATGATCGCTTCACTCAAGAATCCAGCAGCGCGCTCGAGTCCCTCTTCAATCGACATGAGCGAATCTTCGTGCTCGATCGACAACACATGGTCGTAGCCGTGGCGACGCAGCATCGACACAAACGGCTTCCAAAACTCGTGTCCGTGTCCATAGCCGCAGGTGCGGAAGTTCCACGCGCGATTCTTCACATCGGTGTACGGACGCGCGTCGTTGTAACCATGGACGCGGCCTTGATGCGGATGAAGTTCGGTGTCCTTCGCGTGGCAGTAGAAAAGCAGCCCCGCTTCGCCAAGCACACGCGCTGCTTCAATTGGATCGATGCCTTGCCAGAAGAAGTGCGAAGGATCGAGATTTGCGCCGAGGACTGGCTTTCCCTTGAGTCCCGACGCCTTCATCGATTGTTCGCTGAGGCGAATGAGCGTGTCTGGGTTGTACACGCAGAAGCCCGGATGCGCTTCCCACGCAACCCTCACGCCATGTTGTGCACAAAGCCGCGCTTGCGTCGACCAGTACGGCACAAGCACTTGCTTCCACTGGTACTCAAGCACAGCGAGGTAATCTGGCGGCCACGCGCAGGTCACCCAATTCGGTGTCTTGTCTGCCTTCGAGCCGCCGGGGCAACCCGAGAAGGTGATGACGACATCGGTTCCCAAGAGCGGCGCCAATTTCACCGCATTGACGAAATCACGATGATCGTTCGCCGCGTGCTTTTTGTCGGGATGGACGGGATTTCCATGGACAGCGAGGCCAGACAACGCCAAGTCGTGGTCCTTGAGAATGCCCTTGATCCGGTCCTGCTCCTTCTTTGAGCCAAGCACCTTCGCTGGATCAAAGAACGGCTTTCCGGGATACGCACCAACTGGAAGTTCGATCGCGTCTAGTCGAATCTCGGCGCAATAGGCCGCGACTTCCTCAAGTTTGCGACCAGCGAAAAGGGCTGCCATCACGCCAAGTTTCATGGGAATCTCCGATGAACGGTTCGAATCGACGGGAAAGAACGCACTGTGCATTCCTCGGACCTTCCGAGTTGCGCGCGCGCTCTGTCGCGGAAGACGAAAATTACCACCGAACGCCTCACCCGAGGGGTTCGGCTGCGTGTGCTTGATGAAGTTCTCTCGCGAAGGGTGTCGCGTCCTCGCACGGCTGTCGTACGATGCGCGACCATGCTTCGGACGATCGCAGCCCTGCTTCTTCTTGTTCAGGCGGAACAGCCGCCGCAGGTTCCTCCATCGAGTGTTCCACCTGCTGCGCCTCCTGCAACGGCGCCTGCAACAAC
>JASGCF010000107.1:4042-9445 GCA_030054275.1 Limnohabitans sp.
CCTGCAACAACGCCTGCTGCACCGCCAACCGCGACCCCCGACACCCAAAGCGCGCCTGCCTCGAACATCGACGCTCCGAAAGAAGAGCCACGGAAACGCGCCTACATCGTCGTTGATCGCATCTCGACCGCTGCTGGCACCATCGAAAGCGATGACGACACAGTCATCGTGTTGCGTGATGAAAAGGGCAAGATTCGCAGCTTTACCAAGAGTCGCGTGATTTCTGTGACCTATCTCTTGGAAGGCCCCTCTGGTCGACGCGTGCGCGTCTTCTTCAACGATGGCCGCGTTCTTGTGGCGCAACTTCGCGAGGACGGTTACGAGCATGTGGTGCTTGAAATCGAAGGGATTGTGACCAAGTATCCGCGCGCCGCCGTCGTCGAGGTGCGCCCCTACCCGACCGATGCGGAGTTGTACGAGCAGTTCCGCACATCACTCGAGCCCGATCAATACTCCGCGCGCTACACGCTGTGTTTGTGGCTGTACAACAAGCGCATGTACGCTGAATCAAAGCGGGAACTCGAAAGCCTGCTTGAGGCGACAAATCACTACGAAGCCAAGCGATTATTGGTGGAGGTGAACGCGCAACTCGCCCTGATGCAAAGTGTGCCAACTGCGGGCGAAGAGCCGGATTCGGCGACCAAGCCAACGGAAGAAGCCAACAGCGCGCGCCCGAAGTCGAAGTTGCTCTCGAAAGATGATGTCAACCTTATTCGCGTGTACGAGTTGGACCTCAAGAACCCGCCGTCCGTTCAGGTTTCTGAGGCGCTCGTGCGCGACATGATCGAGAAGTATGCAGATCATCCGACGATCCCAGCGAAAGCCTCGGAAAAGACGGCGCTTTATTCGAAAGACCCTATCGACATCGTGCGCATGCTGTTCACACTGAAGGCGCGCGAGCTCTACCCGCAGATCGAAGTGCGCAGCGAGCCTGAATCGCTCAATCTCTTCCGCACTCGCGTGCACAACACATGGCTCATCAACAACTGTGCGACAAGTCGTTGTCACGGCGGCACGACCGCCGGTCGACTGCGCCTCGAAGGCACCAACACGCGCGACAACGAAGTGCGCTATACGAATCTTCTCACGCTCTTGCGCACCAAGATCGACACGCTGCCACTCGTGGATTTCGATAAACCCACCGACAGCCTGCTGTACCAGTACGCGCTGCCGGCGACTGAGGCGCGCCGTGCACACCCCGATGTGCGCGGTTGGAGCCCTGCGCTCACATCGTCTCGGCAAGGACTGCGCGAGGATTTCATTCGCTGGGTTCGCTCGATGAAAGTGCGCGACGGCGATTACCCAGTCGAATTCGTTCCGGCCGCCATGCGCGACCCAGATCTGGCAAATCCGGGCGGCGGCGCTGCTGGCGGACCCGATCGGTAAGTTGCCTGCCACGACGGGCGAAGCAGTTTGCAAACTGCGCGGCTGCGCCGCCGTTCCCTTTGGGCATGGCTGTGCGGGTTCCTGTACACTTCCGGACCCGTCTGGGCTGTCCGCTCGACGGTGATTCCGCAGGTTTACTCACGATGAAGAACAGCCTCCCCCGCACTGCGATTTCGCTTGCTCTTTCACCCCGCGCATCTGTGGCGACCAGTATCGCCGCGACACTACTTGCCGTCGCTGTTCTCGGCGGTTGTGGCGACCCTGCGCTTGAACAACAGGCGAAGTTCGACCGCGAGTTCAATGTCATCGCAGCGTCGTACGCAGATTCGATGGGCGGGAACATTGCGTTGCTCTCGTCAAGCCCGTCGTCTGAATCGCTCACCGCGCTTCGCGGCTTGGCAGAACAAGCGAAGGGACTTGGCGGCGGAACGACTGTGCAGCGCGAGGCTGCCACGCAATTGGCTTCGAGCATCTACCGCACCGCTGGCGCTATCGAACTGGCGCGTGCCACGCGCATCGAAGCAGATCAGGAAGTTGTGCGCGCTCTCGCGATGGAAGCTGCTGGATTGGCAACCGAACTTGAGGGCATTGCTCAAGCATCCGAATCGCTCGACTTTGCGCGCGCTCGTGCGCTGCCTGAGGGGGCGCGCGAGGCTGGTTCGCGTGCGATGCGCACCGAGCAAGAGGCTGTTCGTTCGCTCGAGCGACCACTCGCCCAACTCTTGACGCAAATCGAGACTGCGACCCAGCGCTTCGATCAACTGGAGGGCGAGGCAGCCGTGCTCTTGCGGCGCTCGCGTGAGTCCTCGCCGTCCGCTGGCCTGACCTTTGTGGAAGAGGCAGCCAAGGTGCAAGCTGAGGGCCGTGAGGTTCGCTCGAATTTGACAGACAAGGAAATCGAAGCTGTTGCGCTGACAAGCGGCGTTGCCCTCGCCAAGATGCGCCTCGCAACCGCAGAAGGCATGATGTCCGCTGCAACAAGCGCGCTTGATTTCGTGAGCGCGTTTGAAGCCGAGGTCGACGGTCAAGCAGCCAAGACGAAGGCGCTTGCGAGCGAACTGCGCAAAACCGCAGACGCGATGATGAAGTCGATCGCAGAAGAACGCGCTGGCGCACTGAAGAGCGCGTACGAAGCTGCAGCTGCAGACTTCGCCAATGCCTCTTCGAACGCCGGAAGCGGCGCCCCTGCGGACGCGGTGATTCGCGCGATCGCGTGCGACGAAGTGCGCATGCGTATGAGCGAAGTGCAAGGAATCGGCGCGCAAGCGCGTATGGTGTCTGCGGTTGGTGGCAGCGGACTCAACGAACTCAAGAGCGCAGCCGACGCCGCGATTGCGACCCTCAAAGAGAAGGCAACGGCGACCAGCGATTTGATGGCACCGCTTGCTGAGGATCCAACGCTTGGTTCGCTGAAGCAGTTTGCAGACGCCGCGAAGAAGTCGGCTGATGAGTTGACCGTCGACAAGTTGTTGGCACCACCATCTCTGCCAGTTGCTGCCGCGAAGTCTGGCAAGGCCAACGCTGGTTCGAAGCCCGCTGCAACAAGCGGACGGTCGATGTCCGGCGATGCAGGCGCGGGCATTCAAGATGTTGAAGCGTGGGTGGCAGAGTTCAACACATTGGTTGCCTCGTCGCCATCGAAGGCAAGCGCCAAGATGATTGAAGCGATAGACGCCTCTACCGCGGGTGGAAAGGCCATGCGCGACATCGGCACACAAATGATGGGCGCACTCGGACCCGTCCTCGATGCCATGCAAGCGAAGTTTGGCACCGCCACGCTTGGCGTGGGCGCAGCCGGACGCGGCCTCTCCAACATGGCCGCAAGCTCGCCTCTTGAGAAGGTCTCGATCGACGACACGACCGCAACCTTCAAGAGCGCAGACGGCGAACAAGTGGTCTTCAAGAAGGGCGCCAACGGCTGGGCCGTCAACATGGGCTCCATGTTTGCCGCGCAAGGCATGAGCGAAGAGCAGTTTGAACAAATGGCACCGATGATGGGCGCGATGATGGGCCCGATCGTGGGCATGATGAAGAAGGCCGCAGCCGACATCGTTGCGAAGATTGAGTCGGGCGAGATCAGTTCGGCTGAGCAGGTGACGGAAACTCTGGAAGCTGCCCTCGCGCAAGGTGCGGGCGGCATGATGGGCGGCCGCGCACGGCGTGGTGGTGGTGCAGGTGGTGGTGCAGGTGGCGGTGACGGCGAGGAGAATTGACGCGTGGCGGCGCGATGTGGCGGCACGACCGCTGCACGACCCAGCCATTTCGTCGTACCCAATAGATGAACTTCACAGGCTCCGCTCATGCGGGGCCTGTTTCTTTCGCCTGTATCGAGTGCGCGTTACGCTGCGACCATGCATGAACCCCCGCCACCGCCAATCCGCGTTGCGAAAGCGGCTGCTCCATCAAAGGCTTCTTACGACATCGCCGCTCGTCGATCGTCAGGCTCGGTGAGCAACGCAGAGCTCTTCCAACGGGGAGCCCGCGTGACTGGCCGCGTGAAGGGCGTCATGATGCTCATCACCATTCTGGTCTTGGTGGCGGCTGCGTTCTTCCTCGCGCCTCGCATGAGGAGTTTGGCGAGCGAATTCAATGTCGAACTGCACTGGACAGCGCTGTGGTTCACGAAGCACCCGTGGCTTGTCATCCCACTGGCCTTACCCGCGCTCGCGGTTTCTTCGATGCTCGTTGCTGGCGTCAAACGGCCAATCCTGTGGATGACCGTCGCGACCGTGCTGGTACTCCTCCCGCTTGCGTTTGTCCTGCTCGGTGCCTTTGGACCAATCGCGGGGATGTACAGCAATGCGCTGCATGGGCGTTGATGCGAGTCTTGACCGCAACGAGGCTCGCGGATGTCTAACCAAACTTCTGAACATGCACCCAAGAGTGCGCACATGGATCCACACGCACTACGCACATTGGTTGAGCAGAAAGCCGCTGAACTCGGCTTCGCGCTGGTTGGAGTGACGCGCGCCACGCCGAGTGCGCGCAGCGCGGAGTTGCGCCAGTGGATTGCAGACGGCAAACACGGCGAGATGTCATGGTTGGCAGAACGGGTCGAGGAAATGGTCGATGTGCGCTCGCTCGTTCGCGGTGCGCGAAGTGTGGTGAGCGTTGCGGATCGATATCACGATGGGAAGCCAGACTGCGTGCAGACGGACGGCATGCAGCATCGTGGACGAATTGCGCGGTATGCGCGCGGAAAGGATTACCACCAAGTCGTTCGAGATCGTCTGCGGAAACTCGCGCGTGCCATCCGCGACGCAGCGCCAGGATGCGCGACACGGCCGACGGGCGATATTCATCCGATACTCGAGCGCGAGCAGGCTGCACGAGCGCTTCTCGGGGCGATTGGTAAGCACACGCTTCTCATTCGACCCGGATTGGGAAGTTACTTCCTACTTGGCGAGATCGTGACAGATGCGGACATTGCGCCAAGCGCCGAACCCCCGCGCAGCGAGCAGCAAGAAGCGGATGTGTGTGGCACATGCACGCGTTGTATCGATGCATGCCCAACGAAGGCCATCACCCCGTGGTCAGTCGATGCGTCGAAGTGCACTGCGTACCTCACGATCGAACATCGGGGCGAGATTCCCGCTGAGTACTTCGGCCGCACTGGCGACTGGTGGTTTGGTTGCGACATCTGCCAAGAAGTGTGTCCTCACAGCCAGCCGACGCGCGCGTCGCGCCGTGCGGGGTCGAACAGTGCCTACGCGCCGCGGCTTGATTCGGTTGATCTCCTTGAGGTGCTTGGGTGGACAGAAGCGGATCGGGCGAGGCTTGTCGTGTCGAGCGCGCTCAAGCGCGCGACGCTGCCGATGATGAAGCGCAACGCGCTGCTCGCGCTCGCGTCGCTTGCCATGCACGACGCGACAGTGCGGACGGCGGTGAGCATGCGTTGCCACGCCATCGCGTCGGACACGACGGAAGATGACATCGTGCGTGCAGCGGCCCGCGCGTTTATGAAGGTGCCTGACACGTGCCAACCAGTGCCTGGCACTGCACGGCACGCGCATGGCA
>JASGCF010000108.1:0-4505 GCA_030054275.1 Limnohabitans sp.
GCAGACAGCGCCGCAACGAGTATGCCGACCACAACGGGTACAGGTCCGCCGAGTGCATGGAGGAATGCACTCGGATCGTCTTTGCCAGCTTTGAAGAGTTTGTAGACGCACGCACCGCCGAGTGTCGGGAGCCCGAGCAAAAAACTAAACTCCGCAGCGCGGCGTGGGGAAAGCCCAAACAGAATGCCACCAAGAATCGTGACCATCGATCGTGAAGTCCCAGGCCACATTGCGATCGCCTGCATGCAGCCGATCGCGACCGCTGCGTGATACGGAAGATTCGAAAAGTCGTCGCGTTCCGAGCGCTCGCGCGCAGTGAGGGTACGAATCCACGGCGCGAGAAGTACAAGCAGCAATCCTCCGCCACCCAATGCCATCAAGACGGGCACTGGTCTGAAGAGGCGTTCCTCGATGATGTCGTCGAAGAGCACGCCGAGCACAGCGGCTGGCAGAAACGCGATCACGATTTTGATGAAGAGCGCGCGACCAGCGTGATCGCGTCCCAAGATTCCCTTGACCATGGTCGCAACGCGTTTGCGATAGAGTCCCAAGACGGCAAGAATCGCCCCGCCTTGGATGATGATGTTGAACGCCTCGATCGATTCGTTGCGCGCAGCGTTGGTAGAGAGGCCCAAAAGCCACGACACGAGAATGAGATGCCCCGTCGAGCTCACGGGAAGATATTCCGTGATGCCCTCCACAAGTCCGAGGATGATGGCTTGGAAAATGGTCACGAGGCGTCTATCGGCGCATGAGCCGCTTGCACATCACGCATCGCGAAGCCACGGCATCAAGGCACGAACGCGGGCGCTCGCGCCTTCGATGGAGTGCGCGCTCGCTGCCGATCTCCAAGCAGCAAATTCTGTATGGCCTGCTTCATAATCGGCCATGAAACGCCTCGCAAAGTCGCCGCTGCGTACATCCTGAAGCAGCGCGCGTAACTTCGCACGCAGGTGTTCGTCGACCAACGCTTGCTCTGCGACAAACGCCCCGAATTCGGCTGTGTCCGAGATGGCGCGTCGCATGCCATCCGGACCGCGGGCATAGAGCAGATCTGCGACCTGTTTCACTTCATGGCAGCACTCGATGTAGGCAACTTCAGGTGGGTATCCCGCGTCCACCAGAAGGGCGTACGACTCATGGACAAGTGCAAGAAGTCCGCCGCACAACACTGCTTGTTCGCCAAAGAGATCGCTCTCCGCTTCCGCTGCGAAGGTTGTCTCGATAAGTCCGCTGCGCGCGCAACCGACAGCCGCACCCCACGCAAGCGTAAAGGCGCGCGCAGTGTTTGCCGCATTCTCGCGCTCGACTGCGAACAGCGCCGGAATACCGAGTCCCTCCTCGTAGCGTGCCCGGACCGTCGCGCCCGGACCCTTCGGCGCCATGAGTACGACGCCGAGATCCGCGCGCGGCTCGATGAAGCCGAATCGAATGGCAAACCCGTGCACGAACCCGACGACAGCTCCGGTCGGCAGTGCGCTTTCAATCCACTTTCCCCACGCTGCAGGTTGTGCTTGATCGGGAAGGGCGACAATCGCAAGATCCGCACGCGCCGCGATCTCTTCGAGCGTTCCAGCCTCAAACCCCTCGTCGCGGGCTTGTGCGATTTTCGCAGATCCAGCTCTGCCGCCAACCACAACATGCAGCCCAGAATCTCGCAGATTCAGCGCATGCGCGCGCCCCTGATTGCCAAATCCAAGCACCGCGATCGTGCGGCCGCGAAGGGCATCGATCGAAACATCATGCGTGCGAAGAATGGCTGCGGAGGGCGCGTGACGGTGGGGCGAAAGCACGGGTCTGAAGATAGCAGCACGGGCTTCAGGTAGCGCCGCCATGCGAATGCCGGAAATTCGTGCAGAAAGTGTGCCGACGCGCCGATGGGGGAAAGGTCCGAATGCTGATCCGGATCTTCTGAGCGAATCATGACTCTCGGAATCGGCCGGTTGACAGGCGGTTGAAGCCCACTCACTCGATGGAGCACGCGATGGCAAAGAGCAACACCCAAGCTCGTTTCGTTCCAGTTTCCGCACTGGAGATTGTTGCATCGCGGCGAACGCTCGATGCGACGGATGCGAGGGCTGCGGGGGCCCTTGTGAAGACGGCTGAGCGCAGACTCGACCCGCGGTTTACGGTCGATCCCATGTACAGCGCTGTTCGTGTCGTGCGCGGCAAGCATGCTTGCGACGGTCACATCTACGAAATCGGGTTGGGTGGGATGCGATTTGAACTCGACCGAGCGATGCCGAAGGGTTCCTTGATCGAGGTCGCGATCGAACTTCCAGGATGCCAAGAGTTGATTCGCGCCTCAGGCACGATTGTTCGGGTATTCGACAAAGCCGACGATCCCGGTCCGCGCCGCATGGTTGTTGAGTTCGAGTCGTTTGCACAGGGTGCCCGAGCGATCCTGAAGCGATATCTCGATCAGAAATGGCTTCGCGTAGCGCCGACTCAGGAGTTCGATGCGCGACCGCGCAAGCGCGCCGTCACGGTGGAAACAGTGTCCGCCAGAGGCTCGTCTCGTACGACCACGAGATCTGCAAGCGCTGCGTAAAGCGGACGCCGTTGACGCGCGAGTTCTTCGATTTCCGCGATCAAACCTCGGCCGGTGATCGACGGACGACCGCCTGCGTTCAGTGCAAGCCGCGCAGCAAGCACAGAGAGCGGTGGATCCAAGAACACGACAAACGCGCGCCCGATCTTGCGAGCCTCTTGCAGGAGTTCTGCAACACCGGGTGCTGTCGGCGTTCCCCCGCCAAGTGCGATGATTGCAGGTTCGCCATCGAGTTCACCTGCGAGTGCTGCGCGCATGGCTTGCGCTTCGGCCGTGCGAAAGCGCACCTCACCGCACTGGACGAATGCTTCATTTGCAGACGCGAAGCCGAGGCGCGTGGCTGTGAGATCATCAAGATCAACCGACCGCACCCCGAGCGCGTGCGACAACGCTGTTGCGAGAGATGACTTTCCGCTTGCTCGGAGCCCTATGAGAACGATGAGGCGCTTTGAATGAGCGGTCACGAAGGAAGGTTACAGCGGAGAAGAACGCTGGCGCAGAGCATCAGTTTGAAACAACATCAAAGAGCACTGCGGCATGCGCAGTGCTCGAAGGTACGCAGTCGGTGTTTCAGGCAGCGGGGGTCTAGCGTCGCGAGATGGTGAACGCAGAAACCCAAGTGCGTGTCCCAAGCCCGTGGCCTCAATGCGTGGCTTCAATGCGTGGGTTCAATGCGTGGCTTCAATCCGTCGCATGGGTCGGTGCACACAACGAATGGTCGCGCAGGGTCAGCGAACGCGAATCGCGCGTCCAAGACGGCGCTTCGAGTTGATGATCTTGCGGCCCTTGCGGGTCGACATCCTCTTACGGAAGCCAACGGCGCGGACCTTCTTACGACGGCTGATCTTGTGCGGGTAATGCATAAAGAAACCTCGAGCGGGTCGATGAGGCTAACAGAATGCCTTGTGATCCGCAAGGTCAGGTTGCGCTCACGAGAGATTCGGACGAGATATCGACCCGAAGATTGCAGTTGATGGTGGCGGAGGCCGATTCCGAAGTACATTCGAAGCCGGATTGATGCAGGTCCTCCAGCCGCCGCGATGGTCGCGGCGCCTGGAGCACGAGCCTCAGTCCACGACCTTCCTGAAGGTCGTTGCGCATGCACTGGAGCGGCCGCGCGGGCGGCCGAAGTCTCTATGGACGAGGTTTCCTCGGCATCCTTTTCGGACGCGTCCTGTTCGCGGGAGGCTTGCACTCTCGACGAGATCGAGCGTCGCGTTGGTTATCGGTTTCGTAATCAAACGCTGCTCGCGCAGGCGTTGGTACATGCGTCGATCGCAAACAGCCGCGTGGCAAGCAATGAGCGTTTGGAGTTTCTCGGCGACGCCATTCTCGGTGCCATCGTGTGTGACCACCTGTACCGTCGTTTCCCCGAGGAACTTGAAGGCGGGCTGACGAAGGTGAAATCCAACGCGGTCAGTCGTCGCGTGTGTGCAGATGTGGCGATCGAATACGGCTTGGCTGATGCAGTGCAACTCGGGAAGGGCATGGGTGATCGCTCGCAACTACCCGTCTCTCTCTTAGCAGCACTCTTCGAGTCGGTGGTTGGTGCGATGTATCTCGACGGGGGCATCGAGCCTGCACGCGCGTTTGTGCTTGGATCACTCAGCGAGCGCATCGAACAGTCGGCTCGGCTCGGGCACCAACAGAACTTCAAGAGCGTGCTGCAGCAGGCGCTGCAGCAACAAAATCTCGGTGCTGTGTCGTATGTGATTCTCAATGAGCGCGGTCCGGATCACGCCAAAGAGTTTGAGATTTGCGTCGATCTCTCGGGCACCCGATACCCAGGTTGTTGGGGGCTGAGTAAGAAGGCCGCCGAACAAATGGCTGCGTTGGAAGCCCTTATCGCGCTCGGTATCGTCGAGCGCGCGGAGAATGGCGAAGTGCGCATGCTGCCAGCCGCATAACTTCGAGCGGCTTTCACAGTTTCAGCCAAGTTACTTTCAGCCAAGTT
>JASGCF010000108.1:4605-9439 GCA_030054275.1 Limnohabitans sp.
TTTCAGCCAAGTTACTTTCAGCCAAGTTTCTTTCGGCCAACTTTCCGCCAAGTTTCAGCCAAACATCAGCCATGCGAAGAGAGCTGCGTCGGCCACAATGGCGATGGCAACTGCAATCGGCCACAGCGTGTTTCCGTCCGAGTCTGCCGCCGACATCGTGCGTTGTGCATTGCGCTCAGGGCGATGTGCCTCTGGTAGCAGCGCAAGGGTGGGTGTGATGTTTGCAAGAGACTCGCCTCGGCGCGCACGATCTTGTACCAACGCCACGATGAGATTTGCATCGAACGGACGAATGCCAAGTTTGTTTGCCAACGACAGGATCCGTCGGCGATCTTCAAACGCAAGCACTGCGCCTTGCATGGCGCGTTGCGTCTCCTCCGCGACACGCCAACGCGCGTCGTTCGGATCAAAGGTGCGATCGCGCGCGGCTTCACGCGCAAGCAGCATTTCATGCGCAACAGCCTTCCGAAAGATCGATGCGGTGCGGGCATCTGTGCCGAACTCGGCTCGTGTCTCGCCTCGTGCGCGCTGCAACGGCTGCACAACCACTCGAGCATGGCGCATGCCCTTCACATCAATCTTGGAGTCGTTGGATTTGGCGTCGCGCACGCGGGTTTCTTCTCGGCCATTCGGGTGCACGCAGCATCCGCCGCGTGACGGGTCGACTGTACGCCGCAGTGAAGGAAGTGCCAGAGCGCTTGAACTTTTTCAAAAAGAACTTCGAGAGAACAACCGATACGGGCCGCACAAAGCGAATTCTCGGCAGGAAATGCCGGAAAGTCGGTTGCGATCACTCGAGGCCGTGGCGTACCAGTCGACCTTCGACAAGGAAAACCGTGTCCTCCGCGATGGCGGTCACGATGTCTGCCAAGCGCTCCACGCGCTGCGCGATCGCGAGCAGTTCGATGGCCGCACCGGACTTCTCCACATCTTGCTCGATCCACTCTCGCGCCCACGCAACGACTTCGCGATTCAATCCGTCGACATAACTGTCTGCGCGACGCACTTCGAGGCAGAGTTGAATGTCTTGGTTCGAAAACGCAACCAACACATCGCGAAGCATGGAAAGTGCTGCCTCAATCATTTGCACAAGCGCAGACGGGTAGCGGTACGACCCACTTTCAACCAAGCGAATGACACGCTTCGAGATTCCTTTACACATATCCGCAATGCGCTCTAGTTCATTGGAGACGCGCATTGCTGTGAGGATGAGACGCAAATCACTTGCAACCGGACTTCCAAGTGCAAGCAATCGCATGCACTCGCCTTCGAGCGCGAGTTGCATCTGATCGATCTCTGCGTCCCCCGCGCGAACCTTGCGCGCCAAGTCCACATCGCCATCGCGAATCACCTCGATGACACTCGACACACGCTGTTCCACCAGCGCGCCCAGCGCAAGAAGGTTTCTTCTGAGTTCAATGACTCGTGATTGCAAATTCACAGACATCCCTCCATCCTACGCGATCTTTACAAAGGCGCGGGCAATTGTTTAGATGCGCTTAGCCAAAGCGACCTGTGACATAGTCCTCAGTCTGCTTGTTCCGAGGCTTCGTGAAGATCGCCTCGGTGGCACCGCTTTCAACCAAGCGCCCCTCAAAGAAGAACGCCGTTTCGTCTGAAACGCGCGCTGCCTGCTGCATGTTGTGGGTGACGATCACGATCGTGTAGCGGTCGGCCAAACTCTCGATCAACTCCTCAATGGCAAGTGTGGACTTCGGGTCAAGCGCGGAACACGGCTCATCCATCAGCAAGACTTCTGGGCCGACAGCGATCGCTCGCGCGATGCACAGGCGCTGCTGCTGTCCACCCGAGAGCCCGAGGGCTGACGCGTGAAGTCGGTCTTTGACCTCATTCCAAATGGACGCTTGACGCAGACTTCGCTCAACAAGTTGATCAAGTTCTGCACGCGAATACACGCGATGGAGCCGCGGTCCGAATGCAACATTGTCATAGATCGACTTGGGAAACGGATTTGGCTTTTGAAACACCATTCCAACATGGCGTCGGAGGTCAACCACATCCACCGACTTCGCGAGCAAATCTTTCCCGTGGAGTTCCAGCGTTCCCTCGGCGCGTGCCGAAGGAATCGTGTCGTTCATGCGATTGATCCAGCGCAAAAATGTGCTCTTTCCGCAACCCGACGGGCCAATGAACGCGGTGACATGTCGCGACGGGATATCAAGATCGAGACTCTTCAACGCTTGGAAAGATCCGTACCAACTTGAAAATCCACGCACCTTGATTGCAGTGTCCGAGTGCGCTGTGTTCGGGGTGCTTGCTACGGAGACAGCCCGAAGTTCGACCGAGTGTCCGTGCGCATGTTGCGATGGTGTTGTCGTCGAGGACTCGCTCTGCATGTCGGTGCTCACTGGAAGAAGAATCGAATGCTCGCACTCGATGTCACAAACTGCGTTATTGCAGCGGTTTTTGTAGTTTCTGCCGAATCAAGACCGCGATGCCATTGAAGAGAAACAAGACGCCGAGTTGAACGATGATCGCACTCGCGGCAATCGCGTGAAATGCATCTTGCGGTCGTCCGGCCCAGTTGTAGATCTGAAGCGGGAGAATCGCAAAGTCGCTCATGAGATTGGTTGGCGTGTTGAAGACCAAGAGTAACCCGCCAAGTACGAGAAGCGGCGCACTTTCGCCGATCGCGCGACTCATCGAGAGAATTGCGCCAGTCATAATGCCTGGGATTGCGGCAGGCAGGGTGATACCCCACACCGTTTGCCATGGCGTTGCACCCAATGCAAGTGCGCCTGCGCGAAGCGACGAGGGCACAGCGCGCAATGCTTCCTGCGTGGAAATGATGACGACAGGAAGAATCACCAGCATCAGTGTGAGTCCACCGGCAAGGACGCTTGAGCCAAACGGCAGTCGGAGATAAAGCAGCCCTTCCCCGTTGCCAACCGCAATCGCGTCATCCACATTCGTGCCAAAGGCACCGAACATCCGAGCAAACGCGGTGAGGCCAAGGATGCCGTAGACGATCGACGGCACGCCAGCCAAATTCATGATGTTGGTTTGGACGATGCGCGTAAATCGCGAGCGCTTCGAGAACTCTTCGAGGTAGATGGCAGTGCCAATCCCAAGAGGCAGTGCTACCAGTCCACAGATCGTGCAGACCCAAAGCGAACCCATCAATGGAGCGAGAATTCCTGCGTCGGCGGGCTTTCGCGAAGCAAAGCTCGTGATGAACTTCCACGACAGTGTGTCCCATCCCTGCCAGAAAATCGAAATGAGCAGCACCGCAAGCACCACGACTGCGATGTTGGTTGTGATGAGGCACGCCCACAAGAACGCGCGGTTCACAAAGACGCGGCGCGCAACCGATCGGTAGGGCGCCGATGAAGCAAGCGGAACTGGGCCGCCATCGGTGCGACCGCTGACGCCGCTGGTTCCGTTTGATGGAGGAGGAGCCGACGACATTAGTCGTACTCCTCTCGGAAGCGACGCAGCACCCAGCGTCCAACCATGGTGAGTCCGAAGGTCAATACAAACAGCATCGCGGCGACCGCGTAACTTGACTTGTATTCGACACCCGTCGCAGGCGCGTCGCCGAGGAAAATCTGCACCATGTACGCGGTCATGGTTTGCACTTCCGCGGCTGGATTCGCGGTGATCTGTGCAATTCCGCCTGCCGCCAGCGCCACGATCATCGTTTCTCCGATGGCGCGCGAGAGGGCCAAAAGAAACGCAGCAACAACTCCCGACAGCGCAGCCGGAACAACCACCTTGACCGAAACATCAAAGCGCGTTCCGCCAAGTGCGAATGCGGCATCGCGCAAGCTTCGAGGCACTGCACGCAACGCATCTTCCGAAAGCGAACACACGATCGGAAGAATCATGATGCCGGTGGCGAGTCCAGCACTCATCGCGTTGTAGGCGCCGAATGATGGACTGATCTTTCCGAGCATCGGTGTGATGACAGTGAGTGCGAAGAACCCATACACCACGGTTGGAATGCCGGCCAAAATCTCAAGCGCGGGCTTGAGCGTGGCTCGCACTCGAGGACTCGCATATTCGCTCAGATAAACCGCCGAAATCAAGCCAACTGGCAGTGCGAAACTTGCGGCGATAACCGTCACCAAGAGCGTTCCCGCAACCAACGGCCAGATACCGAAGTGCTTCTCTGCACCAAGCAGCGGGTTCCATTCCAGACTGAAGAAAAATTCACCGAGCGAAACCTCGGGGAATTCGAAAAACCCAATCGTTTCTCGAGCCAAGACCACGATGATCGTGGTGGTGACGAGGATCGAGAATGTTGCCGCGACAGCAAGCGAACCCACGATCAACCGCTCGCGCACGCGTCTCGCAGTGGCAGATTTCGGTCGGCCGAGTTGCCTCAGGTCGAGTTCGGCGTTCGCGCCGATCGGGGCGGGGGTGTTTGGCAATGCAGTCAAGAGTGGAGCAATTTACCCGTGACTGCGAGTAGGCGGGTTGAGGTTTTCGACGGGTTCCTCGCAAGGTTTTTGTGAGGAATTCGAGAGTTGGTCAAGGCTCGGCGAACCGACGCTGATGCACGGCCCTTGAGGAGAACGCCTGCCGCAACCCCGCAAGATTCGTTCGCGGCAGGTCGCTTACTCGTACACCTGCGCGAGCGGACCGTGGATCGCATCTCCCGCTGCATTTGTGAATTGCGTTCCGAGGCGGCGCTTGGTCCAGTTCGATGCGACTTTGGCAGAAATCGCCTCTGGAAGCCTCACGAAGCCAACTTCACTCGCGAGTTCTGCAGCGTTCTCAAGGTAGAACGCCACGAATGCCGCCATCTCTGGCTTCTCTGCTCTTGCCTTGTTCACATAAATGATCAGCGGACGACTGAACGGCGCGTAGG